>CAZBKX010000823.1:0-1998 GCA_964492535.1 uncultured Rhodoferax sp.
ACCAGCAAGTGGGCGTAATGCGCCTCCAGGGTTTTGCCCTGTTCCTTGGCCTCGGCGGCCACCACGGGCGCGCAGAGCACCAGGTCGGCGGTGACGATAGGCTCCTGCGTGTAGTCAAAAGTCAGCACATTGGTGGCATCCTCTTTTTGGCGGTAGTCGCGGTTCAGGGCCTGGCCCTCTTCGGCGTTCACAATGCGCACCGTGATTTCGGCGTCGCTTTGCAGAGCATGGCGCAGCCAGCGCGTGACCTTGCTGCGCCCCAAGGTGGCGCGGTGCAGTGCCACCTCGTCAATGGATTTGCCGAATTGCAGGGAGAGGGAGAGTTCGTTGAGCATGATTTATGAATGAAACAGGCCGCTAGCCGGCGTATTTAAAGGGTGAGTAGCTATTAATATTTAAACTTAAACCAGCTTCTTGCGGCTGATGCGTGGCTGGGCCGCGACCGCCTGAACTTCCGGGTCGGCATCGTCCCGGCGGTACAGGTTGATGCGACCGGGCGCGTCATAAGCATCCACAATCCGGGCCACCAGCGGGTGGCGCACCACGTCCGCGCTGGTAAAGCGGCAAATGGCAATGCCTTCCACACGCTTCAATACCCGCTCGGCGTCAATCAGGCCACTCAGTTGGGTCTTGGGCAAGTCAATCTGGCTCACATCCCCCGTGACCACGGCTTTGGAGCCAAAGCCGATGCGGGTCAGAAACATCTTCATTTGCTCTGGCGTGGTGTTTTGCGCCTCGTCCAGAATCACAAAGGCCGTGTTGAGCGTGCGCCCACGCATGAAGGCCAGCGGCGCAATCTCGATGGTCTGGCGTTCCAGCGCTTTTTGCACCTGCTCAAAGCCCATCAGGTCGTACAGCGCGTCATACAGGGGGCGCAGGTAGGGGTCAATCTTTTGGGCCAGATCGCCCGGCAGGTAGCCCAGGCGTTCGCCAGCTTCCACGGCGGGGCGGGTCAGCACAATGCGCTGCACGGCGTTGCGCTGCAGGGCGTCCACGGCCATGGCCACGGCCAGATAGGTTTTGCCGGTGCCGGCCGGGCCAATGCCGAAGGTGATGTCGTGGGCGGTGATGCTGTCCAGGTAGGTGGCCTGGTTCAGGGTGCGGGGTTTGAGGTCACTGCGCTTGGTTTTGAGCGCGTGGCTCTCGTTGTGGTCCATGCTGCCGTCGCCGGCCAGCATCAGCTGCACGGTGGTGGTGTCAATCGGGCGCGCGGCCATCTCATAAAGGGCTTGCAGCATTTCCATGCCGCGTTTGGCATTGGCCTTGGTGCCGTCGACCTTGAACTGCTCGTGGCGGTGGGCAATTTTGACTTGCAGCGCCACCTCAATGGAGCGCAAATGCTCGTCCATGGGACCGCACAGGTGCGAGAGCCGGGTGTTGTTGGGCGGGGAAAACAGGTGTCGAAGGATCAAGTTGATAATTCCTGAAAATGTTACCCATGATAGGCAAGAAATGATCGGCAAACTCACAGGCATCCTCAGCGACAAAAATCCACCCCAGGTGCTGGTGGACTGCAATGGCGTGGGTTACGAGGTCCAGGTGCCCATGAGCACGTTTTACAACCTGCCGGAGACCGGCGCCCGGGTCAGCCTGCTGACCCATTTTGTGGTGCGCGAAGACGCCCAGATTTTGTACGGGTTCGAGAACGCGGGCGAGCGCGAGGCCTTTCGCCAGCTCATCAAGATCTCGGGCGTGGGGCCGCGCACGGCCTTGTCGGTGCTCTCGGGCATGAGTGTGGGCGAACTGGCGCAGGCCATCACCCTGCAAGAAGCCGGCCGCCTGGTCAAGGTGCCCGGCATTGGTAAAAAGACAGCGGAGCGCTTGTTACTGGAACTCAAGGGCAAGCTCGGGCCTGACATTGGCATTTCGGCCAACATCTCCAGCGATGCCCAAGTCGATATTCTGCAGGCCCTGCTTGCGCTGGGCTACAACGACAAGGAAGCCGCCGCCGCCCTGAAAGCCCTGCCTGCGGATGTGGGTGTGAGCGAGGGCATCAAG
>CAZBKX010000824.1:0-4889 GCA_964492535.1 uncultured Rhodoferax sp.
TCGACATGGGCGTCGAGCAGGATGGCTTGGGCTATTGAGTAATCAGACGCAAATTTTACGAGATCAAAGCCGCTGCCTGCTGCCCCAAGGGGAATGCGGGCTGCCCGCAAAAAGGGGCGCTTGCCTTGCTGGGTGGCCTCCAGGCAGTCCTTGGGGGTCTCTTCACCATGAAATTGGGCTATAGCCGGCGTAATATATGCACAGGAAGCTATTATTTTTGATATGGGTTCGTTGACAAACAATAAGACCGGTGTCACAAAAGGGGGCAGGCGTCGGGCCAGTTCGGCGGCACGCTTGGGCGTCACGTAGCGAGGGCTCTTTTCGTACAGGACAAAACCGATTGCGTCAGCGCCTGCAGCCACTGCGGCATCCACGTCATGTTCGCGTGTGAGGCCGCAGATTTTGATGCGCGTGCGTTGGGCAAAGAGGGGGGCAGAAGTCATGGTAACCCGTCAAAAGCAGGGGTCCGCTCGGGCAAGCCCCAATGGGCTGCATACCGGGGACCCAAAAAATAGAGTCCGTTGGGTGAATAAGTCGGTGCCGCAGCGTCGCGATCGCGCGCCAGCAACACGTCTTTGACCCATTCAGGTGGATATTTGTGATGTCCCACCGCAATGAGGCAACCCATGATGTTGCGGATCATGTGGTGCAAGAATGCGTTGGCTTCAAACTCAAAACGCCAGTAGGCGCCGCGTTGGGAAATGTCGACGCGTTGCAGCGTCTTCACGGGGCTCAAGGCCTGGCAGGCCGATGCCCGGAACGAGGTAAAGTCGTGCTCGCCCAACAGGTGCGACGCGGCGGCTTGCATGGCCAGCAAGTCCAATGCACGAAAAGACCATCCCACACGGCCGGCATCCAGGCTGGGGCGCACGGCAGACTCCACCACGATATAGGCATAACGCCGGGAGAGAGCGCTGGCTCGGCAATGGAATTCCTGGGGCATGACCTGCGCCCACTCCACAGCCATGTCCCGGGGAAGGAAGGCGTTGGTGCCTCGCACCCAGGAACTCGTCTCACGCTCCAGCGGAGTGTCGAAGTGAATCACCTGCATCAATCCATGAACGCCTGCGTCAGTGCGACCTGCACACAAGGTCGATACCCGCTGACCCGTGAATTTGCCCAAGGCCAATTCCAGTTGGTCCTGGGCGGTTTGTCTGGACAACTGGCTTTGCCAGCCTTGGTAGGCTTGCCCGTTGTAGCTGACTCCAAGGGCGAGCCTCACGATGCCAAGTCCGACGATGGCCTAAGGCCCCCGTTGCCGCAGTGCGGCAAGGTGAAACCCGGTCACAGGTTACTCAGGGCGCGTTGCGCCTTGATTTTCATGTCACCCGTGGCCTCAACGATCACCTCGTCGATCAAGGCGCGTGCACCATCGTCGTCGCCGATGGCCCTGAACTCTTCAGCCAGCGCCAACTTGGTCACCAAGGGATCTTCATGAATGTCAGTTTCCTGATCTGCCTGAGTGATCGGGCTGCTTGACTCTCCTAAGTCCAGGGAGAGCGATTCAAGGTCAAACTCCAGCATGCCCATGTCCGAAGACGAATCACCCTGTTCAGCCGGCTCCGGGGGGGGCAGGGGGGCTGGACTGGTCGCGCCGAAACTGCTCTCTACTTGCTGCTTGAGCGCCTCCGCGTCCAAGGACGGTTCGTGGATATCAAGATCTGGCAAGGTGAATTCCATCGCATTGGATGTCGCTTCGCTTGGCGTGATGCCAGGACGCTCGAACACTTGGGTTTTCATTCCAAAGTCGAGATCAAGGTCCTCGGGTTCAGTCGAAATTTCGGCGCCATCAGCCGCTGGGCTGGCGGCAGTTGTCGCGCTGATGGCGCTGACGGGCTCGTCGTCAATAGAGAAATCGAGGTCAAGATCAAGGTCTACCGCGGCACCCGACGCGACGGCTTGTGCCGTGCTGGCCAGGGCGTCGTTTTGTAACGACAGGCTGGTGTCGTCAAGCGCAGCTTGACGCGACGGGCTACCATCTGCGTTGCTTGGTTCACCACCCGGCTGATACAAAGCATTGCCTGGATCAATACTCAGACCCAGTTCACAAATACGCTCCCATTCGGAATGCTCACCATTGCAGGCCTTGAATGCCTGCTTGGCTATTCTCTCAAACGTTTGGGTATCGCGACGTTTGGCATAAATTTCCAGCAGTTTGTGGTGAATTGCCAAGCGGCCTGCATTCGTCAGCAGGGCATCTTTGAGGATCTCTTCTGCCTGGATATCTCGGCCATAGGCCAGATAGACATCGGCCTCAGCCACTGGATCAACGTCGTCCACAGCATCGAGCTGGCTGGGCGAATACATCATTGAAGACGCGGTTGCCGAGTTGTCATTGGTGTTCACGTTCTGGCCGCCACTGGCGTCAAAGAATGAGTCTGGTCGCGAGCGGCTTTCCTGGAAAACGCTGTCCACTTGGGCAGCGTTTTTTCTCTGCCTGAGGCGATAAACGCCTAAACCGGCCAGGAGCGCGATCAAACCGATCGCTCCGGCGGGGACCAACGGATCTTCAATGAGGCCATCCAGCATACTGGGTTCGGACGGCTCTACGGACGATGCTGGTCTCGGCGCAGACGCTACGGGCTTGGGAGCGATTGGCACAGGCGCCGCGCTTGCGACAACGGGTGCCGAGACCGGGACCAGCGGTTCGCTCGCAACCGCTGCCTTTGCTTCAGGCACGGGCGGAGCTGCAGCCGCTTGGGAGGCCGCAGCCATCGGGGCTGCTGCATTAGGAGTTGTTTTCAACTGGCCAAGTTCACTGATGTTGCGCGCAATTTCCGCCGCTCGGCTGGCCGCCTCTTTGGCGCTTCGTTCGGCTGCGAGCAATTCTTCGGTGCTCTTCCCTTGGACAGCGCCCTTGGTTAGGGTGAGTTTGTCAGGGGTGGTTGCTACAGGCTTTTTCTCTTCGACCTTAGCTTGGACGGTGCCCGTGACTTGCCGGTTTGCGGCCACAACAGGAATGTCGGGCGCACCTGAAGCCAGCTTCCTTCGGAAATCGTTGAAATCCCTGCTCTGGGCAATGATGATTCGGCTGGCCTCGCCCGCTGAAGTGGCCGAGGCTTGTTCTTCTGTCGGGATGTCGATGACAGAGCCCGCTTTGATGCGGTTGATGTTGTCACCAATGAAGGCGCTCGGGTTGGAGCGCAACATGGCCACCATCATTTGGTCGAGCGACACACTGGCTGGTTTGACGCTGGCTGCTATCTTCCCGGCCGTTTCCCCTCGGGTGACCACCACAGTGCGGGTTCCATTCCCCGGCTTTTCGTCCGCCTGAACGGGGCTTGCTTTTCGGGATTCTGTAGGGGCGCTGGCGGGTGCTGGCCTGGCTAGCGGCGGTGCGGTTGCCGGTGCAGGTGCAGTAAGCCGCTGGGCCAGTGGTTGCGTTGCAATTTGAGCAGGTGTTGGAACGCCCGGCGCGGCTTGCCTGGCTCGGGGCGGGTCAAACAGCAGGGTGTAGTCCCGGACAATGCGGCCCGATGCCCAGCGGGCTTCCAGAATCATGTCCACGAAGGGGTCGTTGATTGCCTTGTCGCCACTGATTTGAATGTAGGCGCGACCATCGTTGCGCCGTTGCAAGGTGACTTGCAGACTGGCCATGGCCGGGTTGTAGTCGAGCCCGGCAGCGCGAAACGCATCCGGCAAGGCGACAGAGGCTTTAAGTGATGCAGCTTCGTCGGCATTGATTTCAGGAATTTCCACCTCGGCACGCATAGGCTCACCCAAGGCTGACTGCACGGTGATTCTTCCCAAAGACAAAGCGGTAGCGTTAGAGCTCCACAAGCAAAATACTGCCGTGGCAGCGGCCATGGCAGTTTTCTTCCAGCAATGTGACTTATCAATCAATTTATGAACTCCGATGTTCGGGCGACTGGAAAAATAATCTTGTGAGGGCACATGCTGTAGTCCCAAAGCTTCAAAAGGACCTTAACAGCAATGTCTGAGACTGACAAGCTCGCTTGGCTTCAAACTTTGATTCGGGCACCGGCGACACGCACCATGCACGATTCTATGTTGTCCACAGGCAACGACAAAACTCCGGCGCCTGCCATCCAGGCAGACCCGCTCCAGTTTGGACTCAAGCCGCCAATAGGATTCTCAGCATGCGTCGCAGCGGCTCGGCGGCACCCCAAAGCAACTGATCACCAATGGTGAAAGCACCCAGGTAATCTGATCCCATAGCGAGCTTGCGGATACGGCCGACCGGGATGGTCATGGTACCGGTGACTGCCACTGGGGTGAGGTCATGAATGGTCGATTCCCGGTTGTTGGGGACCACTTTGACCCACTGGTTGTCCGCAGCGATCATGGCTTCAATGTCTGCAACCGGCACATCTTTCTTAAGCTTGAAGGTCAGGGCCTGGCTGTGGCAACGCATGGCGCCAACTCGAACACAGAAACCGTCCACAGGGATGGCCGGAACATCAAAACCTTCGCCCTGACCCAAAATCTTGTTGGTTTCGGCCATGCCTTTCCATTCCTCTTTGCTCACGCCGTTGCCGAGGTCTTTGTCGATCCAGGGAATCAAGGAGCCACCCAGTGGCACGCCAAAGTTGGTGGTCTCAACCGCAGTCAAGCTCCGCTGTTTGGCAATCACCTTGCGGTCGATTTCGAGGATGGCGCTCTTGGGATCATCCAGCAGGGCCTTGACCTCGGCATTGAGCGTGCCGTATTGAGTGAGCAACTCGCGCATGTGCTGGGCGCCGCCGCCACTGGCCGCCTGGTAAGTTTGGGTGCTCATCCACTCCACCAGACCCGCTTTATAAAGGGCTCCAACACCCATCAACATGCAGCTGACGGTGCAGTTGCCGCCCACCCAGTTGTTGCTGCCTTTGGCAAGGGCTTGCTGAATGACGGGCATGTTGACCGGGTCCAGAACGATGACCGCATTG
>CAZBKX010000825.1:0-5769 GCA_964492535.1 uncultured Rhodoferax sp.
ACTTGGCCTTGACCTTCTCCAGCAAGTCCAGGCCGGAGCCGCCGGGCATGCGGATGTCGCTGACCAGCACCTGCGGGCCGCTGTCGTCCCCGTCGTCGTTGGCAGCATTCAAAGCAGTCAGCACATCGCGCGGGTTGGTGAAACTGCGGGTGGGCAGGTTTTCACGCAAAAGCGCCTTTTCCAGCACGAAGCGGATGGACTGGTCATCATCTACGATCCAAATCGGCTTCATAATTTTTCATCACCTCGGGTCAGTGCAAGCTGCACTGGCAACTCGCACGGTTTATGGGAGCGGAATCAATATTTTGAAATCCGTGTAGCCCGGCACACTGTCGCACTCGATCAAGCCATGGTGCTGCTGCACAAAGGTTTGCGCCAATGTCAGCCCCAGCCCCGACCCCCCTTCACGCCCAGAGACCAGCGGATAGAAGATTCGGTCCTTGATCGAGTCTGGAACACCAGGCCCGTTGTCAATGACATGCAATTCCAATGCCAACCGATAGCGCTGCTTGCCAAAAGTAACCTGGCGTGCGATTCGCGTGCGAAATGTCAAGCAAGCATCCCCTTGTCCGATTTGCTCTGTCAATGCCTGGCAGGCATTGTGGGCAATGTTCAGCACCGTCTGAATCAACTGCTCCCGGTCACCGCGAAACTCGGGTAGGGAGGTGTCGTAGTCACGCACCACCTTCAGACCCCGTGGAAACTCGGCCAGGATCAGGGAGCGCACCCGCTCGCAGACCTCATGCATATTGACATCGCCCACCAGGTGGGGTCGGCGGTGCGGCGCCAGAAGCCGGTCCACCAGGGTTTGCAGCCGATCCGCCTCATGGATGATGACTTGGGTGTACTCGATGAGTTCGCGGGACTCCATCTCCATCTCCAGCAACTGGGCTGCACCGCGAATTCCCCCTAGTGGGTTTTTGATCTCGTGGGCCAGGTTGCGGATCAGCTCCTTGTTGGCCTGGGCTTGCTCGGCCAGTCGCTCTTCGCGGTCCTGACGGGCCTGCTGCTCCAGGGGCAGCAACTCCACAATGATCTCGCCGGCGGTTTCGGTGAGGGTGACGATCACATGCACAGGCATGGGATCGTAGTTCAGACGTCTGAGCCAGGCGTCGTAGCGCAAGGCGGCGAACTCGTTGCCGCCGGCGCCCTGCAGAGCGGTTTGCAAATGCCCGGGCTCCGTGAAGCTATCCGGAAAGTGGGAGCCGACAATCGCCCGACGTGAAATTCCCAACGCATCCTCCAAGGCTGCGTTGGCAAACAAGACGGCGCCGTCGCTGCCCACAACAGCTACCAGGGTGGCCAGCAAATCAAATGTTTGAAATCGCAGCGCCGGTGTCATGGCTGGTGCGGCGGCAAAGGCGGTGGGGGGACGTACGGTTTTTTTCAAGCGGTCTATTTTGCCGCAGTCGCAACCGGCACGCGGCCCAGTTCACGGCGAATCCCGGCCATGTCGCTTTCGTTGCGCGCCAAATTCGACTTGAGTTCCATCACACGGTCCAGGTATTTCTGGCTATTGCTGGATTCGTCGCCCCGCTTGTCGGGCAGGCCGTTGTTGTATTCACGAAGCAGCTCCGCCTGGCGAGTCTCCGCCTTCTTCAATTCAGACTCCAGGATCTGGCGTGCGTCGGAATCCCGTGTTCTTTGCTCACTGGCGTTCACACGCGGCGCCCCCGCAGGCGACATGGCAGAAGAGGTGGCGGCTGAAGCCACCACGGCCTTGGCGGGCGAAGAAGCTGCTGGGCGCGTGCCCTGCACCACGGTGACATTACCACCTTCCAACAACTTGCAGCCAGGCGTATTCGGACGGGGGGCCGTGTTGGTGTACACATTGCCGCATCGGTAAATGCCATTTTCAGCATGGACTGGGTCGGCAAGCGCCGTCAACAGCAGGGGGATCAATACAACGTAGTTCATTCAGGCAATTCTCTAAGTTTTTCTCATTGAGGAAAGGCAAGGCGGCGAGTAGCCAGCAGAAAAACAACTCATCCCCATTGAATCCACCTTCGAAGTATGCGTCAATTGAAAAAGGACGGCCAAGGCCGCCCTTTTTGTCCCGGAATGTAACGAATTACAGCGAGTAGTACATGTCAAATTCGATCGGGTGAGTGGCCATGCGCAAGCGCGTGACCTCGCCCATTTTGAGCTCGATGTAAGCATCGAGCATGCTGTCGGTGAACACGCCACCCTTGGTCAGGAAGCCGCGGCCGACGTCCAGACAATCCAGAGCCTGGTCCAGGCTGTGGCAGACGGTTGGCACTTTGGCGTCTTCCTCGGGTGGCAAATGGTACAGATCCTTCGAGGCGGCTTCGCCAGGATGAATCTTGTTTTCCACGCCATCCAGGCCCGCCATCATCAATGCGGCAAAACCCAGGTACGGGTTCATCAGCGGATCAGGGAAACGGGCTTCAATACGGCGGCCTTTTGGATTGGCCACGTAGGGAATACGGATCGAGGCGGAGCGGTTTCTGGCCGAGTAAGCCAATTTGACCGGGGCTTCGTAGCCAGGAACCAGCCGCTTGTAGCTGTTGGTGCCGGGGTTGGTGATGGCGTTCAAGGCACGGGCGTGCTTGATGATGCCGCCGATGTAGTACAGCGCAAAGTCAGACAAGCCGGCGTAGCCGTCACCGGCAAACAGGTTCTTGCCGTCTTTCCAGATGGACTGGTGAACGTGCATGCCCGAGCCGTTGTCGCCGACGATGGGCTTGGGCATGAAGGTTGCAGTTTTGCCGTAGGCGTTGGCCACGTTTTGCACCACGTACTTGAGGACCTGGGTCCAGTCCGCGCGCTGCACCAGGGTGCTGAACTTGGTACCAATCTCGCACTGGCCGGGCGCACCCACCTCGTGGTGAAACACCTCAACCGGGATGCCCAGGGATTCGAGAATCAGGGACATTTCAGCGCGCATGTCTTGCGTGCTGTCCACGGGAGGCACGGGAAAATAGCCGCCCTTGGTGGTGGGACGATGGCCACGGTTGCCGCCTTCCATTTTCTTGCCGGAATTCCAGGGCGCTTCGTAGTCGTCGATCTTGAAGAAACTGCCCGACATGTCGGTGTTCCAGCGCACGTCGTCAAACAAGAAAAACTCTGGCTCAGGACCGAAGAATGCGGTGTCGCCCATACCCGAGGCCTTGAGGTAGGCTTCAGCGCGCTTGGCCACCGAGCGAGGATCGCGGTCATAGGCCTTGCCGTCGCTGGGCTCGACCACGTCGCAACTCAGGAACATCGTGGTTTCCTCGAAAAACGGATCGATGTTGGCGGTATTGGGATCGGGCATCAACTGCATGTCCGAGGCTTCGATGCCTTTCCATCCAGCGACAGACGAGCCATCAAAGGCATGCCCCGAAGTGAACTTGTCTTCGTCAAAATGAGAGACAGGCACGGTCACGTGCTGCTCCTTACCGCGGGTGTCGG
Source organism: uncultured Rhodoferax sp. (assembly GCA_964492535.1). Taxonomy (GTDB): domain Bacteria; phylum Pseudomonadota; class Gammaproteobacteria; order Burkholderiales; family Burkholderiaceae_C; genus Rhodoferax. The sequence continues at coordinate 3,415 of CAZBKX010000825.1, forward strand.
TGAAGCGGAAGTCAACAAACTTGACTTCGTTTTCTTTCACCATCTTCATGACGTCTGCGACAGTCTTGGCCATCAAATACTCCTGGTTGAATCGTTGTTGAGAAATTTACTTGTCATTTAATGCAGTTTTTATGCCAACACCTGTTGGCGCGAAAATCTGCCCAGCACTCCATTTTGCCCTGACTTTCCGCCCGTTTGGCGCAGGGTCACAAGAACGGCGGCAGCCGCCCCAAATCCAATGCACCAAAATAGAGCGTGATAACTTTGCACCAAATTAGATCATCTACTTTCGCACCAACTCAGGGCCCAAGCGTGCTTCAAATTGCTGCAGACCCGCCAACAAGGCGGGATAGGCCAGAGCGACGCAGCCCGGCTCGCCTTTGACTCCGAGTTCAATGTGGCGACCCCACTGCGGGTGATCGACACTGGGCAAGCTAAATACCTTGACGCCTTCATGCAGGCGCTCAATGTCTTCCATCAGGGGCGTGAGCGTGGCCTCCATGGCACCAAAAACAATCACGGACTGCTCCAGCCAGGCAGCGGTATGAAACAAGTGCGGGTAGTGCGTGTCCAGCACCCACTCCATCATGGGCCAGGCCATCACGGGAAACCCGGGGAAAAAGTGAACCGAGCCACAGGAGAACCCGGGTATTTTGTTAAAGGGATTGGGAATGATCTGGGCGCTTGCCGGAAACACCCCCATGTTAAGGCGGTGGATATTGTCCGGGCGATCTGGCTCATACACCACGCCCTGCTCTGTGGCCACATCCTGCATGCGCTCGCGAATCAGCATTTCGGCTTGCAGGTGCAGGACCAGTCCGTCACCCAGCGCCTGAGCAGCACACTGTCGGGTGTGGTCATCGGGCGTGGCGCCGATGCCCCCGGTTGAAAACACCACGTCACCGCTGGCAAAAGCCCGCTTGAGGGTGGCGGTGATCCGGTCCGGGGCATCACCCACGTAGTCGGCATAGTCCAGTTGCAGGCCGCGCGCCTGCAGGATTTCAATGACTTTGGGCAGGTGCTTGTCAGCCCGCTTGCCCGACAGAATTTCATCGCCCACGATGATGAGTCCAAACCGGGGCGCAGGGCTAACGGGGCTGAGTGGGGTCTGTGGGTGTGTCATTGGGCAATGGTAGCGCTTGAGCGCCGGGCAAAAAAGCCGAATGGGCATCAACCGCAGCGGATGGCACCAGGGCTGCTGATTGCGCTCGCAGGGCCAGCAGGGCTGCCAGGCAATAGTGCGCGTACCACAGTGAAGAAAACGCAAAGACCAGCGTGTAAATCCAGATTGCGAGCGGCACCAGAATCACGAAGGCCGCTGCAAACAGGGCGCCCGAGGCCCATAACAAACTGGGCGCTGCCCCCAGATAGCCGCAAACAATACCCATGGCCAGCAACTTACCGCGGTGCATCTGGAAAACCTCCCGCCGCTCCTCGGCACTGGCATGCTCGGCCAACGCATCAAAGGCCATCACCCGGTAAGTGAGCCAACCCCAGATCAGTGGGGGCAGAACAAAAATCAAGGGCGGCACCAGCCAAAGGGGGATGGACACCACCAGCGCAACCAAAGCCAGCACGGTCGACCCCAAAGACCAGAACAGGCTCATCGTCATCGAGCCACCCTGCTTGCGCTCCAACTGGGGAAAGCGCCGCTCGGCCACCAGGGCGGTCAGGGCGGGTGTCATCAGGATCGCCACCAACAGCAGCGACGCCACCACAATCAATGGCGTCACGGCAAAAATCACAATCAGCGGTGCCAACACAGATTTCAGGCTGCCCGCTCCAATGTTCTGCAGCCAGTCCCACACGGTGGTGATGACGGATGAGGCCTCCAAGGTCACACGCACCCAGTCCAGCGCACCCTCCCAAAAGAAATACCCCAAGCCCAGCGACGCGACCACCATCAGCAGCAACGGCAGAAAGGACAGCGCAATGACGCGGGCGTGCATGCAGTACGCCAGCGCGCGCCAAAAGGAATCTAGTAGCAGCCTCATGAAAAGAGCATACCGCCGATCAGGCCCGCCCTGCCAGGCGCTTGAATCCGAGCCACTGCTGGGACCAAAAACCCCGCCCGTAATCACGCCCCTGCGCGACCTGGTCTTGCAAACCTGTGCGCTCAAAGCGATGCTCGAAATTGGCGGTGCCGCACAGCATGTCCCACCAAGGCAACAAAACCCCGAAATTGTGCTGCCCGTCTTGCATGCTGTGGTGTTGCCGGTGAAACCGGGGGCTGACCCACAAGCGCTCGCCAAAGCGGCCAAACCACAGCCGAAGGTTGGCATGGTGAAAGCTTTCACTGAGCTGCGTCAGCGCCACAATCACCACAAACTGGCTCGGTGCGATGCCAATGAGCTG
>CAZBKX010000826.1:0-4396 GCA_964492535.1 uncultured Rhodoferax sp.
GTGTCCGGGTCGAGCGGATCGGTAGTGGTGCCGGGGTCGGCGTCAGCGACGAAGTTGCCGGCAACGGCTACAACTACGGCAAGGTCGATGTGACCCGCGCCTTTACGTTCACCGTACCCGGCACGCAAAAACCAAAGGGGACGAAGTAGATCAGCGTCACCAGATCAACGCTTACGGACATCCCTCTGGAAAAAAGGAACATTGGACTTGGGTGCCAAGTGTGAATCTGTGCCGATGGGGATCCCCGCGTTGGCCCAGGCCGCGCTCGGTATCACTATACATGCCATGCAGCGCATCCATCGCACCCGCAGTTGTTTCAATGGCTTCTTGAACCAGGGGCCGACGGCGGGATCCTTTCGAAGGGTCTGTGTGGCATGTTTCATGGGCAAAGTCTGGACCCGGGGAGGAGGGCGAGGCAATCCAGGGCATCAAACTTCAGCAGAGAAGTGTGCAACCCCGGGGTGAACGTCGCGCATTCAAACTTGAAAGCGATACACTCTTGCTGAAATTCCGCCTCGCCTTCCAGGCATAGATCGCAACCACTTTACCCCTCAGGAGCATCGATGGGCAAAATCACTCCTTCCATGCTGGTCGTCAGCGCCCATGCGGCGGACTTCGTCTGGCGCGCCGGCGGCGCGATCGCTGTCCACGCCCAGAAGGGCTATTTCGTCAAGGTGGTATGTCTTTCCTTCGGTGAGCGCGGCGAGTCCGCCAAGATGTGGCGCAAGGCGGGCATGGACCTGGCGCAGGTGAAAGCCGCCCGTCGCCAGGAAGCCCAGAAGGCCGCGGAGATCCTCGGGGTTTCCGATATCGAGTTCTTCGATTTGGGGGATTACCCCCTCCGGGTCCCGGATGAAGCCCTCTTCCGGCTGGTGGAGATCTACCGGGAGGTCCGTCCCGCCTTCGTGCTCGCCCACTCCCGGGAGGACATCTACAACTGCGACCACCCCCTGGCCACCCACGTGGCCCAGGAGGCCCGCATCATCGCCCAGGCCCACGGACATACCCCCGAGAAGCCCGTCATCGGCGCCCCCCCGGTCTTCCTTTTCGAGCCCCATCAGCCGGAACAGTGCAACTGGAAACCCGATGTGCTGCTGGACATCACCTCCGTGTGGGAGAAGAAGCGCCAGGCCTTCGAGACCATGGCGGCCCAGGAGCATCTTTGGGAGTACTACACCCGCGTGGCCCTGCAGCGGGGCGCCCAGGCGGCGCGCAATTCCGAAAAGAACATCCAATACGGCGAAGGCTACATGCGCGTCTTCCCCCACGTGACCGAGGTGCTGGCATGAAACCCATCGCCTATCGCAACATCCTGGGAGCGGAAGCCAGTGTCATCGACGCCCTGGGCCACGCCGGGGTTGCCGCGGTGCATGAAGCCCAGTCCCGGGTCGGCCTCATGAAGCCCACCCTGCGTCCGGTCTGGCGGGGGGCCACCGCTGCGGGAAGCGCCTTCACCGTGCTCCCCCATCCCGGCGACAATTGGACGATCCGGGTGGCCGTGGAACTGGTCCAGCCGGGCGATGTGCTGGTGGTGGCTTGCGTCAGCGACTGCACCGATGGCCTCTTCGGAAGCTGCCGGCCACCTCCTTCAAGGCCCGCGGCGTGAGTGGACGGGTACCGCGGACAGGGGGATCTATGACGGGAGTGCTCGCCGCCCCAAGTCCCGACCTTCTGGCCATCCCCTGCGTACTAATGCGCGGCGGAACCTCCAAGGCGGCCTTCTTCCTCGCCAGCGACCTGCCGGCGGATCCGAAGGTGCGGGACCTGGCGATCCTCGCCGCCATGGACGGGGTGGACCGGCGGCAGATCGACGGCCTGGGCGGGGCGAATCCCCTGACCACCAAGGTGGCCATCATCTCGCTTTCCGAGCAGCCTGGCATCGATGTGGACTACCTCTTCGGCCAGGTGGTCATCGGCGAATCCCGCATCGACTATGCCCCCACCTGCGGCAACATCCTGGCGGCCGTGGGGCCCTTCGCCCTGGAGACGGGCCTGGTGCCTGCCCAGCCGGTTGAGACGAAGGTGAGCATCCGGATGGTGAACACGGGTTCCCTCTGCGACGCCATCATCCAGACCCCCGATGGATTCGCGACCTACGAGGGGGAGACCGCCATCAGCGGTGTGCCGGGAACCAGCGCGCCCATCCAGCTGCGCTTCCGGGACATCGCCGGGTCCACCTGCGGGTCCCTCTTCCCCACGGGCAAGGTGGCCGACACCTTCTGCGGCGTCGAGGTGACCTGCGTGGACAACGGCATGCCCGTGGTGGTGATGAGGGCGGAGAGCCTTGGCGTTACGGGGAACGAGACCGCACGGGAGCTCGACGCGAACATGTCGCTCAAGGCGCGCATCGAGGAGATCCGTCTGGCGGCGGGCGAGGCCATGGGCCTGGGGGATGTCCGTGCCAAGGTGGTGCCGAAGATGACCCTGGTCTCCCCCGCCGTGAACGGGGGCGACATCAACACCCGCACCTTCATTCCTCGCGTGTGCCACGACGCCATCGGGGTGCTGGGCGCCGTTTCCGTGGCCACGGCCTGCGTGACCCCAGGGTCTCCGGCCAACCTCCAGGGCGAGGTTCCCCTCAGCGGTGTCCGCCGCGTGTCGGTGGAGCACCCCACGGGGGAGTTCACGGTCGCCCTCGCCATTGAGCTCGAGGGCGCCACGCCGCAGATCCGAGATGCCGCGCTGTTGCGCACCGCCAGAAGGTTGTTCCAGGGCCTCGCGTCGATCCGACGCAAAGCCGTGTATCCTTGACCCCGCATTCACGAAAAGCGAGGAACGGAAATGGCCAGAATCGTAGGTGGAATTGCCCTATCCCACACGCCGACCATCGGCTTCGCCCTGGACCACCACAAGCAGAACGATCCTGTCTGGTCGCCCATCTTCAAGGACTTCGAGACCGTCCGCAACTGGCTCAAGGTGAAAAAGCCCGATGCGATCGTATGGATGTTCAACGATCACATCACCTCCTTCTTCTTCGACCACTATTCGCCCTTCGTGCTGGCCTTGGACGACCAGTTCTTCCCTGCGGATGAAGGCGGTGGACCCCGCAAGGTGCCCCCTGTGAGCGGGCATTCCAAGCTGGCCCAGCACCTCGGGCATTCCCTCATGGCGGACGAATTCGACATGTCCTTCTCCCAGGGCAAGCACCTGGACCACGGGGTCTATTCACCCCTTTCCATGCTCCAGGATCCCAATGACGGCACCGTGGCACCCATCGTGCCGCTCCAGGTCGGCGTCCTGCAGTTCCCCATTCCCTCTCCGCTGCGGTTCTACAAGCTGGGGCAGGCCCTACGGCGGGCCATCGAGAGCTATCCCGAAGACCTGAACGTGGTCGTCGTTGGAGCAGGCGGTCTCTCTCACCAGGTGCACGGCGAGCGGTGCGGGTTCAACAACACCGAATGGGACATGCAGTTCCTCGAACTGCTGGAGAAGGATCCCCTCACCCTCACCAAATACACCCTCGCGGACTACGCCCGGCTCGGGGGCGTCGAGGGTGCGGAAATCATCGTCTGGCTCGCCATGCGCGCCTCGCTCTCCGCCGAGGTCAAGAAGATCCACCAGACCTATTACCTGCCCTCCATGACGGCCATCGGCACCCTCATCTACGAGAATCAGGCCATCCTTCCTCCCCCGGAAAAGATCGCCGAACATGTCCAGCACGTGAACCACCAGCTGGCTGGGGTGGAGGAAATCACGGGAACCTATCCCTTTGATCTGGCCCGGAGCGTGAAGTCCTTCCGCATCAACTCCTTCCTCCACAAGCTGATTGAACCGGAATACCGCAAGCGCTTCCTGGAGAATCCCGAGGAACTCTTCGAAGAGGGCAAGCTCACGGAGGAGGAGCGCGACCTCATTCGCAGGCGCGACTGGCGCGGCATGATGCACTACGGCGCGATCTTCTTCGTGCTGGAAAAGCTGAGCGCGGTGGTGGGGGTCTCGAACCTGCACGTGTATGCGGCCATGCGCGGCCAGGGCCTGGAAGACTTCATGAAGACCCGCAACGCCCCAACCGCGCTCTATTCGGTGGCCGCCAAAGAGGACAGCGGCGGACCCGCTTGGGAGAAGGACGCACCGAACAAATAATTTCGCGCAAACGGCGGCATTTTTGCCCCTCGTGCCATCAAAAGTGCGTGGTGCACTTCGGCGAATGGCTTTTTGCCAGTGGCGTCAAGGCCGTGCCCCACCGGCACATCGTCTTCAGCATCCCCAAGATTCTGCGACGCTGCTTTTTGTATGACCGCAAGCGGCTCACCGAGCTGAGCCGTTGCGGCTGGGAAAGTCTGAAGGCCTATTTCACTTCCTGCTCCAGGCACAGTCAGGTAGTGACCGGCATCACCATCATCGGCAGTGAAGTAAAACGGCCCTCTTGTAAGGTCGTTTGTTTTGGATCGCTGCA
>CAZBKX010000827.1:0-10271 GCA_964492535.1 uncultured Rhodoferax sp.
AATGCTTTCACAACAAAGTCTTCGACAGCCTCGACGCGCTCGAAGACGATCTCGCGATGGGACTGGTGGCGATGGAGAGCATGCCTGCGGTGATCGAATCAATCACCGCTTGGCCATGGATTAATGATATCTTATCGAAATGGAAATAGAATTAAAGGTGGTGTGACCGGGGTCGGTGACGTACATCCTCATGAGCAGATCACCCGGGTACTCCAGCTGTTTGTAGAAATTGCAACAGTAGTGACGATCACAGGGCCCTCGCCGGCGGCATCGGGCACAAAGCCAATCGAGTACATGCAGTCAATCTCACAGGCCTCCAGGTAACGGGAATAGCCCGTGTTGCTGACTTGATTCATCGCATCCATGCCGTCCCAGCGAATGAGTATGCGCACTTCATAAATTAGCTTCTTGTGCTCAGGGATCTCGATTTTCGAGGTGACTTCCTTGACTTAGCATCATCTGTCGCCAATTCACGCCCGACGAGCGAGCCCGCACGATGCAAGCTGCGGATCATTTAGAGCATTGCCCCAAAAACCAAGCCAAGGGCGACAGGGTTAGAGCGATTCAATGCATAAAATGATTTGTTGATCTTCTGTAATTGATCGCCCGACATTGCGGCTTTGACCTCAGCCACATTCTCTTCACTATTCAGCGAGACCCACGATGACAAACCAGGAAATACTGGCCCAGTTCGGCCCCCGTGAAGCCATGGAATACGACGTGGTCGTGGTCGGGGGCGGCCCCGGCGGGTTGGCCACGGCCATCCGCATCAAGCAACTTGCCGCCAAAACCGGCAAAGAGGTCTCGGTGGTGGTGCTGGAAAAAGGCTCTGCGCCTGGCGCCCATATCTTGTCAGGCGCCATCATGGACCCCATCGCCATGACCGAGTTGTTCCCGAACTGGAAAGCCATGGGCGCGCCCCTGAACCAGACGGTAACCGACGACGCCATGGTGTTTCTGAGCGAGACATCCGGCACCCGCACGCCCAATTTCTTTTTGCCCGAGTGCTTTCAAAACCACGGCAATTACATCGTGAGCCTCGGCGCTGTCACCCGCTGGATGGCCGAGCAGGCCGAGAGCCTGGGCGTGGAAATATTCCCCGGCTTTGCTGCCGCAGAGGTGCTCTACAACGACGACGGTTCGGTCAAAGGCGTGGCCACCGGCAACATGGGCGTGGGCAAAGACGGCAACCCGGGCGAGAACTTCCAGATCGGCATGGAGTTGCTGGGCAAGTACACCGTGTTTGCCGAAGGCTCCCGCGGACACCTGGGCAAGCAACTGATTGCCAAATTCAAACTCGACGACGGTTGTGACCCCCAAACCTACGGCCTGGGCATCAAGGAGCTTTGGGAGATTGACCCCAAGCGTCACACTCCTGGCTTTGTCATGCACACCGCGGGCTGGCCCATGGACAGTGACACCTATGGCGGCGCCTTTTTGTACCACATGGAAGGCAACAAGATCGCCATCGGCTTCATCACCGGGCTGGACTACGCCAACCCTTACCTGAGCCCGTTTGAGGAGTTCCAGCGCTGGAAGACGCACCCCAACGTCCGCTACTACTTTGAGAACGACAAGGGCGAGGTCACCGCCAAGCGTCTGGCTTACGGCGCGCGTGCCATCACGGCTGGCGGCTTGATGAGCCTGCCCAAAACGGTATTCCCTGGCGGCGCGCTGGTGGGGTGTGATGCGGGTTACCTGAACGTGAGCCGAATCAAGGGCAGTCACGCCGCCATCAAAACCGGCATGCTGGCGGCAGAGGCGGCATTTGATGCCATCACGGCCGGGCGTCAGCACGATGAACTGGGCGCTTACCCCGAGGCTTTCGAGGCCAGCTGGCTGCACACCGAGCTCAACAAGGCGCGCAACTTCAAGGCCTGGTTCAAAAAGGGCCTGACGGTGGGGACACTGATGAACGGGATTGAGCAGTTCGCATTGAAAGGCCACATCCCCTGGACTCTGCACCGCGACAAGCCAGACCACGCCTACCTGAAGCCCGCCGCCGAATGCCAGCCGATCGACTACCCCAAACCTGACGGCAAGCTCACCTTTGATCGCCTGAGCAGTGTCTTCATCAGCAACACCAACCACGAAGAGCAGCAGCCCGCGCATTTGACACTCAAAGACGCGTCGGTGCCCGTGAACATCAACCTGGCGAAATTCGCCGGACCAGAAGCACGCTACTGCCCGGCCGGCGTCTACGAGTACGTGAAGAATGCTGACAACACCGACCGGCTGCAGATCAATGCGCAAAATTGTGTGCATTGCAAGACTTGTGACATCAAGGACCCGACGCAGAACATCGTGTGGGTCACGCCCGAGGGTGGCGGCGGGCCGAATTACGCGGGGATGTAGGCCCGATTGATTCAAAAAAGGGGCAAGAGGGCCACTTTTTCGTTGTGGCAAAGACCCGTGTAGACCCCTCAGACCTCAGGCTTTCCCAGGCACGGTCACTTTGCCGCCAAGGTGCATGCCCGAATCCAGCAAGATGAGTTCACCGGTCACCGTGCGCGCACCATTCACCAACCAGACCACGGCCTCGGCCACATCCTCGGGTGTGGACGCGCGCGCCAAGGGCGCCGTGTTCTCGTACATGGCCTTCACCTTATCAAAGCCGTCCTGACCAATGCCATCTACAAACCATCGCGTGGTGATGAGGCCGGGGCACACCGCATTCACACGAATGTCCGGGGCCAAAGCGCGCGCCAGGTGCAGCGTCATGGCGTTCACCGCACCTTTTGATGCGATGTAAGGCACAGAGGAGCCGATACCCAGTGACCCCGCAATCGAGGACACGTTGACGATGCAGCCCTGCACGGCCTTGAGGTGGGGTACGCAAGCCCGCACCATGAAAAACGCCCCCATCGCGTTGACGCCAAAGATGTGCTGAAACGTCGGGGCATCCAGCACGTCCCAATTGGCAGCGCCCGAGAAGGTGGTGACTCCCGCGTTGTTGACCAGCGCATCCAACCGACCCCAGCGCGCCACCGTGGCCTGCACCAGCGCCTGGCAATCCGCATCCACTGACACGTCACCTTTCAGCAGCAGCGTATCGGCACCGGCGTGGGCACAGGAAGCCTGAGTGGCACGCGCCTCCGTTTCGCTGCGTGAATAGTTGATCACCAGGTTGTAGCCCTTGGCCGCCAGCATCAGCGCAGTGGCCGCTCCTACGCCGGTGGCCGAGCCGGTAATGAGGGCGACTTTGCGCACGGGGGCGGAGCTTGGTTGGGCAGTACTGAGTTGAGTCATAGGGTGCAATCTGTGGGTTGGCAGGTTTGGAAGCTCCCGATTGTGGAGGAAACACGCACCCCGCGCGAAGGGTGAACAGGCGCCCACAAAGCCAGTCTTGCCGGTGACAGCAAATCGCGCCAGCGCGCGTATCCTAATCGCCTGTTGCGCCTTGGGGCGATCCATCCGACACACCTTTTAGAGACCACCCATGACCAGCAAACATGCCCTGACGTCGGAGCCGATATTGCCCACGATCTGGCGCTTGGGTTTGCCCAATATGGTCGCGATGGTGGCCACCGCCGGCGTCAGCATCGCCGAGACGACTTACGTCGGGCAATTGGGCACGCTCGAGTTGGCCGGCATGGCCTTGGTCTTTCCCATGATCATGCTGCAGCAAATGCTTTCGGCTGGCTCCATGGGTGGGGGCATTTCGGCAGCCATCAGCCGCGCCACTGGCGCCGGCGACCGTGACAAAGCCAACGCATTGGTACTGCACGCCACCGTCATTTCGCTCGTGTTGGGTCTGCTGTTCAGTGCCCTGTTCCTGGTCTGGGGGCGCCCTATTTTTCGGTTGATTGGCGGCGATGGTGTGGCGCTTCACCACGCCCTGGCTTACGCCAATATCGCCTTTTTGGGTGCCGCCAGCATCTGGCTGACGAACGCATTTGCCTCGGCCATTCGGGGCTCGGGCAATATGAAAACACCCTCCAAGACCCTGATTCTGGTCGCTGTGGGACAAGTGTTTTGGGGTGGTGCGCTCGGCCTGGGCTGGGGGCCGTTTCCACGGCTGGGTATGGCCGGAGTGGCGGCAGGTCAGGTATTGGCCTTCAGCGTCGGGGCGATCTATCTTTTTATGTACCTTCGCTCAGACCAAAGCCGGGTGCGTTTGCACTTTACCCATGCATTCAAAAAAGCTTACTTTCATGACATTCTGAAAGTGGGTGCGGTGGCCAGTATTTCTTCTGTGCAGACGGTGTTAACCATTTTGGCACTCACCAAAATCGTGGCGGGCTTTGGCCCTGAGGCGCTGGCAGGTTACGGCATTGGCACGCGGCTGGAGTTTTTGTTGATCCCCATCACGTTTGCCATTGGCGTGGCCTGGACGGGCGCGGGCCTGTCTGAGGTGTTGGTGGGGGTGATCGGGTTGGCGGTGGCCGTATTCCCCGATGTGTGGTCGACGCTGTTCACCAGCCACCCCGCTGTTTTGGAACATGCACGGAACTATTTTTTCTGGGCTGGCCCCTGCTACGCATTTTTTGGCTTTGGCCTGTGCCTCTACTTTGCCTCGCAGGGCGCCGGCAAACTGCTCGGCCCCGTTTTGGCGGGGACGGCCCGTTTGGCTTTGGTGGCGCTCGGTGGCATGGCGCTGATGGTCCAAGGCGCGCCGGTGAACAACATGTTTGCACTCATTGGCGTGGCCATGCTGCTTTATGGGGTGTTGACTGGCGTGTCGGTGTACTGCGTGTCCTGGAAAGATCAATGACACCCGACCGGCCTGACAGGCTCGTTTAGAATTCAATGCTGTCAGGAGAGAGCCTCCCCTTGTGAAGGCCGCCGAAGGCGCAGGATTGCTGATCGCAGCAGTCTGAACGCTCAGGCAAAAGGACTGACAGGCGTTGCAGGATCGCACCACCCGCAGCGTTTCCCCACTGGAGAGAGGCCTCACAGCTCACACCTGATGTGGCCCACCGAAGGAGCAAACCGCAGTCTGACCGCGCTACAGCGCTTGCAGGCCCGGCGAATCTCTCAGGTAAAGCGGACAGCGGGGGCAGCCCATGGATTGGACATTGTTCAAACCCGTGGATTCACATGCCCCCGTCTTTTCATGGAGTTCGCTCATGGCCGCTATGCCCGACAACCTTCTCAAAGTTTCTTTGAATGACCTGCACATTGAGCTGGGCGCCCGCATGGTGCCGTTCGCAGGTTATTCCATGCCGGTGCAGTACCCGGCCGGCCTGATGGCCGAGCACCACCACACCCGCACGGCAGCCGGCCTGTTTGACGTCTCGCACATGGGCCAGTTGCGCCTGGTGGGGCCGGACGCTGCAGCGGCTTTTGAAAGCCTGATGCCGGTGGACGTGATCGACCTGCCCGTGGGCAAGCAACGCTACGGCCTGCTGCTCAATATTGAGGGCGGCATCATTGACGACCTGATGTTCTTCAACAAAGGGAACGATGAGATTTTTGTCATCGTCAACGGCGCCTGCAAGGTGGGCGACATCGCGCACATTCAGGCCAAGATCGGCCAACGCTGCGACGTCATTCCCATGCCCGAGATGGCGCTGCTGGCCTTGCAAGGACCGCAAGCCGTCACCGCGCTGGCGCGCCTGGCACCGGGCGTGGAAAAGCTGGTGTTCATGACCGGGGGCAACTTCACAGTCAACACCGGCACGCAACAGATTGAGGTGTTTCTGACCCGCAGCGGCTACACCGGCGAAGACGGGTTCGAGATTTCAGTGCACAACGAACAGGCCCAAGCCCTGGCCCGCGCTCTGCTGGCACAACCCGAGGTCAAGCCGATTGGCCTGGGCGCACGCAATTCCCTGCGATTAGAGGCCGGGCTGTGCCTTTACGGCAACGACATCGACACCACCACGACCCCCGTGGAAGCTGGCCTGAACTGGGCCATGCAAAAGGTGCGGCGCGCTGGCGGCGCCCGAGCCGGTGGATTTCCGGGTGCTATGAAAATATTGGGGCAATTGTCAATCAACACGCTGGCTACCGCCCGAAAACGTGTAGGACTCATCGCCTTGGAGCGCATTCCCGTGCGGGACCACACGGAACTGCAAGACAGCCTGGGCAACAAAATTGGCGAAGTCACCAGCGGCCTGCTCGGCCCCACCATCGACAAACCGGTGGCCATGGGCTATGTGGCGCCTGAATTCGCAGCGCTGGGTGTGAAAATCAATGCCATCGTGCGCGGCAAACCCGTGCCGATGGAAGTGGTGACCATGCCCTTTGTGCCAACCCGCTACTACCGCGGCTGAAACCGCCCTCCCCCTTGGCCCTATTTTTATTTCATCGAACCTTTTATTTGGAGATTTCCATGACGATCAAGTACACCCCAGACCACGAATGGCTCAACATAGACGGCGACACCGCAACAGTGGGCATCACCCACCACGCGCAAGACGCGCTGGGCGATGTGGTGTTTGTGGACCTGCCTGAAGTGGGCGCCACCTTTGCCGCCAAAGACATAGCCGGCGTGGTGGAGTCGGTCAAGGCTGCCGCTGACGTGTACATGCCCGTCACCGGCGAAATCACCGAGGTGAACGAAGCCCTGCGCGCCGACCCGTCGCTGGCCAACTCCGACCCACTGGGCGCCGGCTGGTTCTTCAAGGTCAAGCTCAGCAATCCTGCAGAGCTCGATGCCCTGATGGATGAGACCAGCTACGCCGCGTTCTCTGCCAACGCCTGAACAGGAAAACAACATGTTGATGCAATCCGCCAAACCTTTGAGCGACCTGGAAAATACCAGTGAATTCATCGCCCGCCACATTGGCGTGAGCGAGGCCGACGAAGCGCTGATGCTGAAAGTCGTGGGCGCCAGCTCGCGCCGGGCGTTGATCGACGGCATCGTGCCGCGCTCCATTGCCCGGGGTGCAGCGATGGCCATCCCCGCACCCTTGACCGAGGCGGCGGCGCTGGCCGAGTTGAAGGCGATTGCATCGAAAAACAAGATTTTCAAGAGCTACATCGGCCAGGGTTACTTTGACACCCACACGCCGGGCGTCATCCTGCGCAACATTCTGGAAAACCCGGCCTGGTACACAGCCTACACCCCGTACCAGGCCGAAATCAGCCAGGGCCGGATGGAGGCGCTGATCAACTTCCAGACCATGGTGTGCGACCTGACCGCCCTGCCCATGGCCAATGCCTCGATGCTCGATGAAGCCACGGCGGCGGCGGAAGCCATGACGTTGGCCTTGCGCGTGGGCAAGTCCAAGTCCACCACCTTTCTGGTCGATGCCGATGTGCTGCCCCAAACCCTGGAAGTCATCCTGACCCGCGCCAAGCCGCTGGGGATCACAGTCAAGATTTGCAGCGGAGACGAAGCCCTGGCGCAAGACAGCTTTGCCGTGCTGCTGCAATACCCCGGCGTCAGTGGGTTGGTGGGTGACCACAAAGACTTCATTACCCAGTACAAAGCCCGTGGCGGCGTGGTCATCATGGCCGCCGACCTTCTGGCGCTCACCCTGCTGACACCTCCTGGCGAGTTGGGTGCTGACATTGCCTTGGGCACCACCCAGCGCTTTGGCATGCCGCTGTGCAACGGTGGCCCGCACGCGGCTTACCTTGCTTGCCGCGATGAATTCAAACGCTCCATGCCGGGACGCCTGGTGGGCGTGAGTGTGGACGCGCACGGCAACCCGGCCTACCGCCTAGCCCTGCAAACCCGCGAGCAGCACATTCGACGCGAAAAAGCCACCTCCAACATCTGCACGGCGCAGGTGCTGCCGGCGGTGGTGGCCAGCATGTATGCCGTGTACCACGGGCCGCAAGGCTTGAAGCGCATTGCCCAGCGTGTGGCGGCGTTCAGCGCCGTGCTGGCGCGCGGGTTGCAGGCCCTGGGCTACTCGGTGACGAACACCACGGCCTTTGACACCTTGACCATTCATACCGGGGACGCTACTCATTCGATAGCTACCAAGGCAATGGAATCGTCGGCCAACCTCCGATTTGTCTCAAAAACGGCCCTGAGTGTGTCGCTGGACGAGACCACCACCCGTGAGCACGTGGAACAACTCTGGGGTTTCTTTGCCACAGGGGGCCAGACGCTGCCCACGGTCGCCGCGTTCGAGAAGGGCATTGAGCCGCTGCTGCCGACCGAACTGCGTCGCACCAGCACCTATTTGGCGCACCCTGTCTTCAACACCCACCACTCAGAGACCGGCATGCTGCGCTACATCCGCATGCTCTCAGACAAAGACCTGGCGCTGGACCGCAGCATGATCCCGCTGGGCAGCTGCACCATGAAGCTCAACGCCACCAGCGAGATGATTCCCATCACCTGGCCCGAGTTCGCCAGCATCCACCCGTTTGCGCCGCATGACCAGTTGCAAGGCTACCAACTGCTGGACCAGCAGCTGCGCGACTGGCTGTGCCAGGCCACCGGTTATGCGGGCATCAGCCTGCAGCCCAACGCAGGCAGCCAGGGCGAATATGCCGGGCTGCTGGTAATCAAGGCGTTTCACGAAGCGCGGGGCGAAGGCCACCGCAACATCTGCCTGATTCCATCCAGCGCCCACGGCACCAACCCCGCCAGCGCCCAGATGGTCGGCATGACTGTGGTGGTGACCGCATGCGACGCGCAAGGCAACGTGGACATGGCCGATCTGAAGGCCAAGTGCGAGCAGCACAGCGCCAACCTGGCCGCCATGATGATCACCTACCCCAGCACCCACGGCGTGTTTGAGACCAGCGTGAAAGAACTGTGCGCCCTCGTGCATTCCCACGGCGGCCGGGTCTATGTGGACGGCGCCAACATGAACGCGCTGGTCGGTGTGGCCGCACCGGGAGAGTTTGGCGGCGACGTGAGCCACCTGAACCTGCACAAGACCTTCTGCATTCCGCACGGCGGCGGCGGCCCTGGTGTGGGTCCGGTGTGTGTGGTGGCGGATCTTGTGCCTTACCTCCCCGGTCACGCTACGGGCGGCTTGCCCACCAACGGTGTGGGTGCCATCTCTGCGGCGCCTTTGGGCAACGCGGCGGTGCTGCCGATCAGCTGGATGTACTGCCGCATGATGGGGCCGGAGGGCCTGCAGTCGGCCACAGAAATTGCGATTTTGAGCGCCAACTACATCAGCGTGCGCCTGAAAAACCACTTTCCCACGCTGTACACCAGCGAGTCCGGCTTTGTGGCGCACGAGTGCATTCTGGATTTGCGCCCCTTGAAGGAGACGACCGGCGGTGCCAACGGCATCTCCGCCGAAGACGTCGCCAAGCGTTTGATGGACTACGGTTTTCATGCGCCCACGCTGAGCTTTCCGGTGCCCGGCACACTGATGGTCGAGCCCACCGAGAGCGAAACGCTGGGTGAGCTGGACCGATTCATCAACGCCATGATCGCCATCCGCGAAGAAATTGCCAAGGTCGAACGCGGCGAATGGCCGCAAGACAACAACCCGCTCAAGCACGCACCCCACACCGCACCGTCCCTGATGGGTGCGGATTGGGACCGGCCTTATTCGCGTGAGGTGGGCGGCTTCCCGCTGGCCACGCTCAAGGCGGTGAAATACTGGCCGCCGGTGGGCCGGGTCGACAACGTGTGGGGCGATCGCAACTTGTTCTGCTCGTGCGTGCCGGTGAGTGATTACGTGAGCTGATCGCCATCCAGGGCAATCGCATTGTTTGCCATTGATACCAAGATGGTATTGAGCTAAGTCAGTCTTACCAAGTAAGACAAGGATGCACCATGCTGACCGTTACCGTTTCACACAAAGGGCAAGTCGTCATCCCGGCGGACATTCGCCGCAAGCTAGGCATTACGCCGGGGTGTCAACTTGATTTCCGGCTGGAAGGGCATGTAATCCATGCCGAGGTGAAACGCCAGTCAGCACCCACCCAGGCTGACGACGGGTTTGGCATGTTGGTGTGCAAAAAACCGGGTACGCGCCGTTTGGCCGATTTTGACGTGGCGCTGGCCATGCGTGAAGCTGCCGATGATCGCGCTTGACACCAACATCTTGGCCCGGTTTTATGTGGACGACGCCACAGACCCTGAATCAGCCAAGCAGCGCCCCATCGCCCGCCGTGTGCTGACCGAATCCAGGCAGGTGTTTGTTCCACTCACGGTGGTACTGGAACTCGAATGGGTTTTATTCTATTTTCATTTCGATAAGACATCAATAATCCATGGCCAAGCGGGGATTGATTCGATCTCCGCAGGCATGCTCTCAATCGCCACCAGTCCCATCGCGAGATCGTCTTCGAGCGCGTCGAGGCTGTCGAAGACTTTGTTGTGAAAGCATTTTTCGCGCAATTCGTCCCAGATGTGCTCGACTGGATTGAGTTCCGGCGCATAGGGTGGCAGTGGCAAC
>CAZBKX010000828.1:0-5909 GCA_964492535.1 uncultured Rhodoferax sp.
CACCATCTTGAGGTCGGTCAGGCCCATCATGACTTTCTCCATACCGTCCATCTTCAGGGTGCGCATGCCGCCTTCTACGGCGGCAGAAAAAATCTCGGCCACGCGGGCGCGCTCCTGAATCAGGCGCTTGATGCCATCATCGGCAATCAGCAGCTCATGCAGGCCCACGCGGCCTTTGTAGCCGGTGTGGTGGCATTTGTCGCAACCCACATGGCGAAAGAATTTGAGCTCCCCGTCCTGGGCATAGAGTTCTTTCCAGCGCTCGATCAGCTTGCGAGTCTCACCCTCGTAGTCGGCCTTCCAGGCCGCTGAGTGGCGGAGCTCGTCCGAGTATTCAGCAGCAAACAGCCTCAATTCCTCGGCATCGGGCACATACGACTCCTTGCAGTCGCACAGCTTCTTGGCCAAGCGCTGCGCCAGAATGCCCAACAGCGCATCGGCAAAGTTAAAGGGGTCCATGCCCATGTCCAGCAGTCGGGTGATGGACTCGGGCGCCGAGTTGGTGTGCAAGGTGGAGAACACCAGGTGCCCGGTGAGCGAGGCCTCCACGCCCATGGCCACGGTTTCCTTGTCGCGCGACTCACCCACCATGATGATGTCAGGGTCCGCACGCAAAAAGGCACGCATGACCAGTGCAAAGTCGATGCCAGCCTTGCGGTTGACCTGGACTTGGCGCAACCCCTTTTGGGTGATTTCGACCGGGTCTTCGGCAGTCCAGATTTTGGTGTCGGGCGTGTTGAGGTGCTTGAGGATGGAGTGCAGCGTGGTGGTCTTGCCGGAGCCGGTGGGGCCGCACACATAAAACAGGCCGTAGGGTTTTTCGATGGTGCGGACCACGCGCTCTTTGTTGTGCGGCGTGAGGCCCAGCTTCTCCAGGGGTATGGGCTCGCCGGCAGCCAAAATCCGCATGACCACGTCTTCGACGCCGCCCGCTGAGGGGATGGTGGCCACGCGCAGCTCAATGTCAAGCGGGCCGTATTTTTTGAACTTGATCTTGCCGTCTTGCGGCCGGCGGCGCTCTGAAATGTCCAGGTCGCACATGATTTTCAGGCGTGTCACCATGGCCTGGCGAAAGTGGGCTGGCACCTCGATATAGGGCTGCAGCGTGCCGTCAATCCGAAACCGGATACCCGTCTTGAGCTTGCCGGGCATGGGCTCGATGTGAATGTCCGAGACGCCCTGCTTGTAGGCGTCAATGATGACCTTGTTGACAAACTTCACCAGCTCGTTGTCGGCGGCGGCGGACTCCAGGGGGTCTTCATTGACGCCCTCATCCAATGAGGCGCCGTCCATGTCGGCCAGCAACTCATCAATGGAGCCGCCTTCCACACCCACACCAAAGATCTGGGCCAGGGTCTCCGTGAATTCCGTCTGGGTGGTCACCCGGTAGGCAAACCGGATGATGCGGGGAAAGACCTGGGGCACCACCCGCGAGGCACGGGCGGCTTCTGGGTCCAGACACATTACGACCAGACCCTCGGGGGATTCCTCCAGAGGAAGCCAGCCCTGCTGCACCACAAACTCGCGCTTGAGTACGCCGTGCAGCGCCTCTGCGCGGGTGCGTCCGGGGTTGAAGGCCTCGTAAGGTACGCCAAAAAACTTGGCCAGCGAAGGCCCAATCTGGGCAGGGCGAATTTTGTAAGTCGCCATCAGCACGTGTTCGACATGCTGGCCGGTGTGGCGGGCTTCCAGCAGGGATGCCTCCAGCTCCAGGTCAGTCAGCACGCCTTCGGTCACCAGCGCATCGTACTTGGACGCCTTTTGCCGTCCACCCAGCTCCATTTTTTGCATCCGCTGCCGGATGGCGGTCGCCAGCGTCTTGCACAGTTGGGCTACCCCATCAACCTCCAGTTCGCCAAAGGGATGGTCGCTTTTGTTGTTAATGACCTGCAGCACGCCGTGCAGCCGGTTGCCCTCCAAAATAGGCGCCACCAGCATTTGACGGGTGCGGTAGCCGGAGCGTTTGTCCACTTCCTTTAAAAAAGTGAGTGCCGGATGGATTTGCTTGAGGGCCGCATCGTCATACACATCAGGCAGATTGACCAACTTGCGACTGAAAGCCACAAAACCCGCAATGCTCTGGGGCGTGATGGGCAGCTTGAGTTCGCGGCTGCTGTTCAGGCCGGTCTTGACCTTGGAGACGATGGCCGTCTGGTCTTCGTCGAGCGCATAAAGCGTCAGGCGGTCGGAATTGAGCAGTTTGCAGATGTCGGGGCTCACCTCCAGCATGATTTGCTCAATGTTGTCCGTCTCGTGAATACGAACAGTGACCTGTTGCAGTTGCCTATAAAAAAGCGCCTCGAACGTCATGCCCCGTTTTTCTGATGGCGGCTTTTGTGAGTCGACAAGGGTCTGCTCGGGGCTTGGCTCGGTACCTCCGGGTTTCAACACGGCACTCATGGTTCAAGTTCTCGTGGCATTGAGGCGACTGGGGTCATGAACAGCATGGCCAATCAGCCGGCTGGGTCAGGTCTGCACAAACTGCATTTGGGTGCCTGCCAGCTCGATCAGGTCGCCATTTTTCAAGGCAATGGGGGTGGCTCCAATGGGTGCTCCGTTGAGTGCCGGGTTACCGGCGCCTTCGACGTGGTGCACGACAAACCCCCGCTGGCGTCGGGTAATGGCCGCAACCGCCACGCCGGGCTTGCCGATGGTGGTCACGACCTTGGCCAGACTCACCTCGCGACCGGCCGCCGAACCGGACAGCACTTTGATACTGGCATGCAGTGGCTCTGAAGGCGCCATCTCAGCAGCTGGCCGGCCTGCTGCGGGCGTCACCATCGCAGGCGTGTCGGGGGCATCCACACCCCAATCGTCTGAAAATTTGATTATGTACTTGCCGACCTCAACGATATCGCCAATTTGAAGCAACTGCTTTCTGGCGGCTTTGCCGTTCACATACGTGCCGTTGGTGCTGTTGAGGTCCTCAAGATAAACCTGATGGCCGGTCATTTGAAATACAGCGTGCTCCCCGCTGACCGCCAGGTTATCAATAACGATGTCGTTGTAAGGCCGTCGACCCAGGGTCGTGCGCTCCTTGGTGAGTTGGACTTCCTTGATAACGACACCGTCAATCGATACGATCATTTTCGGCATGACCGACTCCTGTTCATGAAACTTGTTACGGGGAAACTCATGGAACTGTTATTTTCCGAGCCATCTGGATATTAAACCGCTCTTTTCAGCATTACTTGCCACGCGGGTCAGCAAAACAGCGATATTGTCACGCCCGCCATTGTCGTTCGCCTGGGCAACCAGGTGATTGGCCATGACCGACAAGGCAGCGCGTTGTCGCAGGGTACCTGCAATCTGCACGTCATTCATCATGTCGCTGAGTCCGTCAGAGCACATCAGGTAGATGTCGTCTGGCTCCAGCAGGTGTTCGTTCAGTTCCAGTACCACGCCCGCCTCCACACCCAACGCCCTGGTGACCAGGTTTTTATGGGGTGACAGCGCAGCTTCCTCGGCGGTCAGTAAACCAGCATCGAGTTGCTCCTGCAGCAGCGAATGGTCACGGGTGATCTGTGTCAAGGTGTCGCCCCGCAGACGGTAGCAACGGGAGTCGCCCACGTGCCCCAAGAGCAGGCGGTCGCCATGAAAAACGCCCACCACCAAGGTGGTTCCCATGCCCGAATAATGGGCGTTGGTGTTGGCGGCATCAAGAATGGCGGCGTTGGCATTGTTCACGCACATCTCGATGGCCTGGCGCATTTGCAGCTTGTCCGCTTGCGCACCGGCCTTAGCCAACCAGGCACTCAACTCCGCCCTGATGAACTCAGTGGCCATGCCACTGGCCACTTCCCCCGCGTTGTATCCCCCCATGCCGTCCGCGAGCACCCCCAAATGAGTGCCCTCATCAAACACCACAGCATCTTCGTTGTTCGATCGGGATCGTCCTGGATCAGTTTGGGCAAAGAAGGTGTAGTGCATGGTGTGAGAGACTAAATTTCCAGATCGATGAATTTTCTTCCCAATAATAGCGTCCGCAACTCAAGGGCCATTTGCTCACCATCCTGGTACCGCATTTGCGGGTCTTTTTCGAGGGCCCTGTTGACCAGGCCAGCCAGTTCAGATGGCGCATTTTGCAGCATGCCGCCAATATCCGGGGCATGCTCGTGCGTGATTTTGTGCATGAGCGCCGCCAGGGAATTGGCTCGAAATGGCAGCGTGCCGGTCAACATCATGAACAGCATGACCCCCAGGGAGTAAAGATCGGAGCGGCCGTCCACTTTCTTGCCTGCCAGTTGCTCTGGTGACATGAAACTGGGTGTGCCCAGGACCAGCCCGGTTCGGGTCTTGTTGGCGTCCGTGATCCGGGCGATGCCAAAGTCCATCACCTTGAGGGTGTCGCTTTCGATGTCGAACATGACATTGGCCGGCTTGATGTCCCGGTGGACCACATTGTGCGCATGGGCACAGGCCAGCGCCTCGGCCACCCGCGCAACAATCGAGATGACCACCGGCAGCGCCAGCAAGTGGTCTCGTTTGCAATACGCCATCAGATCCTGCCCCTCGACGAATTCCATGGCAATGTAGGCCAGACCCTGGTCTTCGCCTGAGTCACGGATGGCAACGATGTTGGGGTGTTTCAGCCGACCCGCCGTCTGGGCCTCCCGGAAAAACCGTTCTCGGGCATCCAGCAAATTGGAGCCCTCAAACTCATCGCTCAACGCGATGGTTTTGAGGGCGACGACACAACCGGTTTGTGTGTCGTGCCCCAGGTAGACCACCCCCATGGCCCCCTTGCCCAGCCATCTGCCCACCTTATAGCGTCCCCCTATCAAGGAGCCGCTCTGAAGACCTGAAGGAGCTTGAGCGTGTCGCTCGGCAGGGACGGCCACCCGTGTCACTGCAAGACCTTGAGCACAGGCCGCCATGTGATCCCTGACGGCTTGTGCCTTCTTGAACTGTTGCTTGCGCTCCAGCTCAAGGGCGAGGTGATTCAGGTTGTCCTGCAAGGCGGGACTACTGGGCACCCGCCGAAAATGATCAAACGCCAAGTCAAGCTGGCCTTGCGCCTGCAAAGCCAAACCCAGCATGCGGTCTTTTTCAGTGGGCGGGGCATCTTTGAGGGCTTTTGCCCGGGCTTGTGACTGCTTGCTCCTGACCCGGCGGACAACAGCCAGCAGCGCCAGGAAAAGGCAAAAACCCGCTGCAAGCCAGAGTTCCATCTCAAGCCCGCGTCCGGGTTTTCAGCCTTAACTGGCCTGCGGTGCGCGCTTCTTGAGGGCCATGCCGACCAACAGCACGCCCAAGGCGCCTGCAGCACCCAGGCCGTAGTTCCACACCGGGGTCTGTGGCAACAGGTCCTTGATGGCCGGGTCGCTCAGCGCCATGGTGCCTGCAATCCAGCCCAGCAACATCGCGCCTACCGTAATGATGAGGGGGAAACGGTCCATCAGTTTGAGCACCAGCTGGCTGCCCCAGATGATGATCGGAATACTGACCAACAAGCCAAAGATGACCAGCGGCATTTGGTGGGCTTCACCGGCACCCGTGGCGGCGCCGGCGATGGCAATGACGTTGTCAACACTCATGACCAGATCGGCCACGATCACGGTCTTGACCGCTGCCCACAGCTTGTCGCTGCCCTCGATATTGGAATGCCCCTCTTCATCAGGCACCAACAGCTTGACACCAATCCACAGCAGCAAGGCCGCGCCCACCAACTTCAGAAAAGGCACTTGCAACAGGGTCAACGCAAAGCCAATCAGAATCACCCGCAGCACAATCGCTCCGGCGGTGCCCCACAAAATGCCTTTGGTGCGCTGATGTGCCGGCAGCTTGCGACAGGCCAGTGCGATCACGACGGCGTTATCTCCGCCCAACAAGATGTCGATCATGATGATCTGACCAACGGCGAGCCAAAAATGGGCGGTTAGGAATTCTTCCACGGCGTGCTTTCTATT
>CAZBKX010000829.1:0-1659 GCA_964492535.1 uncultured Rhodoferax sp.
CTGCGGGTCGTGGCCGTCTTCCGGCCGGACCATCGCCTGGCCCCGCCCTGAATACCTCCTGCGCCTGCCCGCGGCGCCCCGCCGGCGTGCGGGGAAAAGGCCCTTCCCTCGGCCCCAGGGTTCCGATACAATTTCCATAGCCAATAGCCCAGCGGTTCAGTGCGCCCCGTGTTACCCGGCGGGCCGGCGTCCTCGGTCGTCGGCCTCTCGTGCGTGGGGCCCGCCGGATAAAAGTCATTCGTTAGGCGTCTATCAATAAGGCGCTATAGCAAGCGAGGCATCAAATGAAGTATCGCGCTGTACTCGAACAAACCCTCACACACGCATTAGGATATCTCGAAAATCTTGACCAGGCATCCGTATCGGCAGGCGCAAGTCTTTCCGACTTGCGTCAACGTTTAGGCCGACCACTTGGTAACGAAGGTGTGGATGCCACTCAAGTCATTAATGAATTGGTTGCCGATGTTCAAGGTGGAGTGTTGGGTAGTGCGGGTGGGCGCTTCTTCGGTTGGGTCGTCGGCGGCTCAGTACCTGCCGCACTCGCTGCTGATTGGCTCACTTCAACCTGGGACCAGCCCTCCGCCTTGTACGCTACTGGACCAGCCGAAGCCGTAATCGAAGAAGTCTGTGGACAATGGCTGAAAGAGTTGTTGGGACTGCCGACAGCAGCGAGTTTTGCTCTCGTAACAGGTTGCCAGATGGCTCACGTGACGTGCCTTGCAGCAGCCCGAAATGCCATGCTGGCCAAACACGGCTGGGATGTGGAGCGAAAGGGATTGGCTGGCGCACCCCAACTCCGCATATTGAGCAGTAATCAACGGCATGGCTCCATCGAGCGTGCTGTCCGCCTGCTTGGCATTGGAAGCGACAATGTCGTTGATTTGCCTGTAAATGGACAGGGACGTTTAGAATCAAGGGACCTCTCAAGGGGACTTCAAGAGCATGTACGCAGTCCAACCGTCGTATTGTTACAGGCTGGTGATATCAACACTGGGGCATTTGATCCTTTTGATGAGCTTATCCCGCTCGCGCATGAGTATGGTGCTTGGGTTCATATAGATGGGGCTTTTGGATTATGGTCAGCGGCAAGTCCCAAGTACCAACATTTGCTCACGGGAGTGGAGCACGCCAATTCGTGGGCGACTGATGGTCATAAATGGCTGAATGTGCCCTACGATTGTGGCTATGCCTTTGTTGCAGATTCAAAGGCGCATCGAGCGTCCATGTCTCACCGTGCGAGTTATTTGACTCATGACGATGTTGCTCGCGACCAGATCGATTGGAACCCAGAATGGTCTCGCCGTGGACGAGGCGTAGCCACCTATGCCGCTATTCGACAACTTGGTAAGCAGGGAGTAGCCGAGCTAATCGAACGCACTTGTCAACATGCGCATCGGCTTGTCACTCGCATTGGTGCGTTACCGGGAGCTGAATTGGTTTGGGAGCCACAAATCAATCAAGGGCTTGTGCGTTTTCTCAACGCGAAACCCGACGCGTCGGATGCAGACCATGATCGACGCACAGATAGTGTTATCGCAAACGTCCTTGAATCGGGTGAAGCGTTTTTTACCGGCACTACCTGGCAAGGCAAACGCTGTATGCGAGTTTCGGTGTGTAATTGGCAAACAAACGATGTGGATGTTGGGCGCGCCGTCGATG
>CAZBKX010000830.1:0-15624 GCA_964492535.1 uncultured Rhodoferax sp.
CTACCTGAGCCTGGCCGACATTTGCGTGGGCTGCGCGCTGGGTTATCTGGACTTCCGTTTCCCGGAAATCAACTGGCGTACAGAGCACCCCAACCTGCACAAGCTGCACGACAAACTGGTGCTGCGCACCAGCTTTATTGACACCCAGCCCGCCTGAATGGCCAGCTGGCGGCCTGCGGCTGCCAGCCTTTAACTGTTGGCGCGCTTTTTGAGCCAGCGCATCAGCGCACCCACCAAAGGCAGCTTCTCGTACAGTTCTTCGGCAGCGTCCCAGTAGTCGCGGTGCAGGGTCACCCAGCCTTGCTCAGAGAACACCAGGTGGGAAGCCCCCAGAATCACCTGCTCGGTGCCCTGCTTGAAGTTGCGAAAGCAAAACCTGAATTCCCAGGTCAAAAAACACTGCTGACCCTGCACGACGCGCCCGGTCACCACAAAACGCGGTGAGATCAGAGCGACAAACATGTGCTCAAAAATCTTCGTCACAGCGCCCAGGCCCTGCACGTCATTGAACGGGTCCTTGAACCGCGCTTGCGCGTCGTAAAGGTGACCCAGTGCGTGGATGCTTTGGGGTGTCAGGGTCTCGAAAAAATCGACGACCCGGGTCACTCGGGCGTCCATAACTGAAGACGGGTTGACCTCCAGAACAGGCGAGTTGATTGCTGTCATTGGGTAGCCCGTGCCACCAGATTGAAATAAGCCCGGTAGGGCAGCAAGCGCATCGCCTGCATCCACAGCGTGAAGCGCTTGGGAAAATGAATCTCGAAGGCCCCACGCGACCAGCCCTGGACAATGGCAGTGGCCGCCTGCGCGGGGGTCAGCAGGGCCGGCATGGTGAAGTCGTTGCCGGCGGTCAGCGGTGTTTGCACAAAGCCGGGGTTGACGATGGACACACCAATGCCTTTGCTCCGCAAATCCAGATACAGGGTTTCGGCCAGGTTAATCAGGGCCGCCTTGGTGGGGCCATACGCCAGGCTGTTGGGCAGGCCCTGGTAGCCCGCCACACTGCCCACCAGGCTGAGGTGACCGATCCCACGCGCGATGAACCCGGGCAACACGGCGTCCATTACATACAGGGCCCCAAAGTAATTGACCTCTACATGGCGCAGCATGTCGGGCACATCCAGCGCGTCAGCGCGCATGGCCTGGTAGTGGCCGGCGCAGTACATCACACAGTCCAGTGGCCCCTGCAACAGCAGCTGCGCGGCCGCCGCTGCCACCGCCGAAGCGTCGGTGGCATCCAGCGGCAAGGCCAGGCTGCCGGGGTAGGCCAGCACAAAGTCATCGAGGTCCTGCACCTTGCGCGCCGACACCACCACGCGCGCGCCCAGACCATGCAGCTCGGCGGCGGTGGCCCGGCCGATGCCAGAGGATGCACCCACAATCCAGACGGTTTTTCCGTGCCAGTCTTTGAGCGGAGGATTGAAGGGAGGAAACAGGGCCATGGGGTGTCTTTCGCTCTTGTTTTTAATATGCAAATGCAATCAACACGCCGGCCGGTGGCTGATATGTCATCAATTGGTACTCAAAGTGGAATGAAGCGGCCTGCAGCACACTCAACGCTTGACAAACGACAGGGTGACCTCGCCCAGGCGCACGCCAAACTTGCTCATGGTGGCTTTGTTGAGCATGACCTTGTCGGTCATCAGGTACATCCAGTCGTCAAAGTTCACCTCGTAGACCTTGCCGTCCACCGGCAGGCTCAGGGTGTAGGTCCAGTAGAAGGCATTGCCGCGGGTCTGGCCCTGGGCCTCGCCGACTACGTCGTCCGCGCGGCCGGTATAGCGGCCATCTGCCAGCTTGGTCAGGCGCCAGATGCGCCGCTGGGTGGTGCCGTCAGAGTAGGTAAAGGCTTCGTCCAGCACCCCCTGATCACCCGTCCAGGTGCAGACCATCACCACGGTGAAGCGCTTGACCACACTGCCACCCCGGTCGGTGAACACGCCATAAGCATCCAGCGTGCCATTGAAGTACTGCTGCAGGTCCAGCACCGGTTTCTCAAGCGCATACGACTGGATGTTTTGCGAGGCGCAGCCCGCCAGGCCCAAGGCAGCAGTGGCAGTGGCGGTGGCAACGGTCAGGAGCAGGCGTCTTTTCATGGGGACTTTCGGATGATGAGGGTGTAGAGCAACGTGCCAGCCAGGGCCTTGAGGGCGCAGGGCAGCAGGCAATAGGCGAAGGTCAGAGTTTGTAGCGCAGCGTCGTCCCGGGCACCGGGGGCATAGCCCAGCGCCGCCAGCGCAGGCAGGGCCACGCCGGCAGCCAGGGCCAAGTTGAGTTTGGTGGCAAAGTTCCACCAGCCAAAATAGGCGCCTTCGGCATGGCCCTGGTCACCCTCGGCTGCAATAGTGCCGGCCAGCAGGGCACCGGGCAGCGCCAGGTCGGTCCCCAGCGCCACGCCCGACAGCGCGCACACCACCACAAACGCCGTGACCTCCCCCGCGCCCAGCTGGGCGGCGAAGATAAACACGGCAATCGACAACACCATGCCCAACCCCCAGGTGCGCGCCAGGCCAATGGCACGCACCACGCGCAGCCACAACGGTATGGTGAGGGCCGCACACAGAAAATAGCTGCCCAAAAACAAGGGCTCGGTGGCGGGCGGGGCCTGCAGGCGGTCTTGCACAAAGAAAAGAATCAGCGTAGCCGGAATGGCGCTGGCAATGCCGTTGACCATGAACACGGCCAATAGCGCGCGAAAGGCGGGACGGGAAAAAGGCAGCCAGATCGATGCGGGTGCCCGCCGCAGAGGGACATCAGGGGCCTGCGGGTGGTCGGCACGCCGGGGGGCCTGCCTGGGCGCAACCGCCGGCACAGGCGCCTGGCGCCAAGCCAGCCAGCCGGCAACCAGGACCCCATAAAACAGCGCGGTAGTTGCCGGCAAACCCAGGGCCACCGGGGTGATCGAGGCCAGCACAACCCCCAGCAGCCCCAGGCCTTCGCGCCAGGCCACCACGCGGCTGCGCTGCGCCTCGTCGCCGCCCAGCATGGCGCCCCAGGTCTGGTGCAGGATGCTCAGGGCACTGTAGGCGGCATAGGTCAGCATCAGGCAGGCCGTGGCCCAGATGACCAAGGCGGACAAATCGCGCACGGGCGGGAAGAACAGCAAGGTGAAGCCCACGCCCAGCGTCACGGCAGCCAGGGCAGCCCAGGCCAGCACCCCGGTTTTTGAGCGCGCATACAGGCGGTCGCTCCAGCGGCCCAGCAGCGGGTCGATGAAGGCATCAAACAGCCGGGCGCCCAACAGCACGGCACCCAGGGTGGCCAGGGGCACACCAAATTCCCGGGCATAGTAGTTGGGCAACACCACATACAGCGGCAGGGCCACAAAGGCCAGCGGCAGCCCCATGAGGCCATAGCGCCAGCCCTGCTGCCAGCCAAAGACCAGGCGGCTGGCCTGCGAGGGGGCTGCGGCGGCATGTTCGGCACTCATGCGGGCGGGCGGGGCAACAAGGCGCGGCGCATCTCGGGTTCGCTGGTGGCTTGTGAGAGCCAGATGCCAAAAAACAACCGGCTGAATTCGGGGTCGGCCACGCCGGCTCTGGGCTGGCCGTTGAGCCAGAAATCGGCACCCCGGTTCGGATTGTGCAAGCCGGTCAGGCGGTCACCTGAGCGCACATCGGGAAACGACGCCTGCATGGCAGCCAGCCAAGCTTGCGACTGCGCCGGGCTGATCGAGGTGCTGCGCGCCATCTCGACCAGGGAGCGCTCGGCAATGGCAGTCCCGTTCAAGTCCCGCAAATAGGTCAGCGTGAGTGCCAGCGGGTGCTGCTCAAAACGGGTCGCAGAAAAACCGGGCTCGATCCACAGCGTAGCGTCGTAGACGCTGAACCCGAAAACCCGCAGGCGGGCCGAGCCGGCCCGTTGGGCCAGCGGCAGGGCACGCGCCACCTCGGGCGGCACAGGGGCCACGGGCGAGGTCTGGCTGGCTGCAGCCGTGGCGAGTGTGGCTAGGCTGCTGACGGCAGCACTTTGGAGCAAGGTACGACGCTGGAGGGGCATGGCGGGAGTCTCCTGGGGATGCAGACCCATTGTCAAGTGGCGCGTTTTTGCAGGGTGTACTGCACCACGTCAATGTTGTTCTCGGTGAACGCGGCCTCGCAGTAGGCCAAGTAAAACTCCCAGATGTGCATGAAACGCTCATCAAACCCCTCTTGCAGAACCTGCGCGCGGTGGGCCAGGAACGCATCGCGCCAGCGTTTGAGCGTCTCGGCATAGTCGTGGCCAAACGCGTATTCGTCCACCACCTCCAGGCCGGCTGCTTGGGCCTGGGCACGGAACTCGCGCGGGCAAGGCAAGCAGCCGCCCGGAAAGATGTACTGCTGGATGAAGTCGGTGGAGTTCACGTAGCGGTCAAACAGCGCGTCATCAATCACGATGCTCTGCACACAGGCCCGGCCACCGGGTTTGAGCAGGCGCGAGACCGTGGCGAAGTAGGTGGGCCAGTATTCACGGCCCACGGCCTCGATCATCTCAATGGAGCAAATCGCGTCAAAGGGGCCGTCGTGGATGTCGCGGTAGTCCTGCAGGCGCAGGTCGGCCTGCGCACCAGGGCCCGTTGTCACGCCCAGGCGCTGCATGCGGGCCTGAGCGAAAGCGAGCTGCTCGGTACTGAGCGTCACCCCGGCGATCGACGCACCCAGCTCGGTGGTGGCCATCTCGGCCAGAGCACCCCAGCCGCAGCCAATCTCCAGCACCCGGTCGCCCTGCTTCACACCGGCGAGTTCCAGGGCGCGGCGCACCTTGGCTTTTTGCGCCTGCGCCATGCTCTGGTTCAGGTTACCGTTGAACAAGGCCGACGAGTAGTTCATGGTTTCGTCCAGCCACAGGGTGTAAAAGGCGTTCCCCAGGTCATAGTGGGCGTGGATGTTTTTCTGGCTGTTGGCCCGCGTATTGCGGTGCAACAGGTGCTTGATGCGGTACAGCAGGCGCCCGGCCCAGGTGCCGTAAATGACACTCTCGACCTCGGCCCGGTTTTTGATCAGCACACGCAGCAACTCAGTCAGGTTGGGGGTGGTCCAGTCGCCGGCAATGAAGGTCTCGGCAAAGCCGATGTCGCCTGACTTGAGCACGGCCGCGCACATGCTCCAGTTGTGCAGGTGCAAGGCGGCGTGCGGCAAGGCATCGCCGCCAAAGCGCTGCATGCTGCCATCAGGCATCTGCAAGGTCAGGCTGCCATGGCGCAGGCGCTGCAGCAATTTGAGCACCGTGCGGGCAGCCGCCGGCGTGCCATTGGGGATGGTCAATGTTCGGGAGGCCGTGTCAGCCTGGGCGTTGGACGAGGTGTTCATGAGCGTGCGGGTCAGCGGGTGGTGAAAGTGGTGGGCGGCGGGGGTTTGCCAAAAAATGGTGCCTTTTTGATAAACAGCTTGACGGCCTGCCAGTGAATGCGCAGCACCACGCCCAGCGTCATGGCGGGGTAGCGCCACACGGCCCGGCGCACGGAGTGGGCATTGAGCGGCTCGAGCGCGCCACTCACACTGGTCTCGATGACCGGGCCCTGAGCGTCGTCGAAGTCAACGCGCGCCACGGTGCGGCTGCGATCAGGCGTGAGCATGAAACGAAAGCGGTAGCCGCCCTCCACGGGGCAAAACGGCGACACATGAAACACCTTGGCCGCGCGCTGCTCGACACCAAAGCGGGGGGAGTCCAGCAAATAGCAGTGGCGCTCGCCAAAAGTGTTGTTCACCTCCACCACCACCGCGCGCAACGCGCCGCCTGGCGTATGGCAGTACCAGAAACTGACAGGCTTGAAGGCAAAGCCCAGCACCCTGGGGTAGCAATGCAGCCAGACCTCACCCGTGGCATCAAAAATGCCTTCGCTGTGCAGCAACTCGTCCAGCCAAGCCAGGGCGCCGCCCTCCAGTGGGCCGCGAGCGTCGCCGTGGTCGGCGTCATAAAAACTCAAAGCCGCCCAGCGGTTGCGGGCCAACGCGCCCGGGCCGTGACGCGCCAGGCTGCGCATGGGCAGCATCAAGAAATAAGTGTCGTACGCAAAGGCATGGCGCGTGGGCTTGAGCCGGGTATGACGCACCACCCCAAAACCGATCAAGGCCGCCGCAGGGACGGACGGCTCTGGCGTGGGATTGATCCGAGTCAAGGTTGTCATGCTCAGGGCCGGTTACTGTCCAGCACTGGTTGCAAACGCTTGAGCACGTCCAGACCGGACTTGAGGCCATCTTCGTGAAAACCGTAGCCCATCCAGGCACCACAAAAGTAGGTGTGCTGCTGCCCCTGCACGGCAGGTATCAGGGCCTGGGCGCGAATGGCGGCCAGGTCAAAGACCGGGTGCGCATAGTCAAACACCCCGTGCACATGGCGCGCCTCAATCTCACGCAGCGGGTTCAGCGACACCACCACCGGCTGGGTAAAAGGCACGGGTTGCAGCATGTTGATGAGGTAGTGCAGGCACACCCGGGTCTCGTCCTGGCGAGCCCCCGAGGCTGGCGCGGCCCGCTCGTAATTCCAGGCGGCCCAGGCGCGGCGTTTTTGGGGCAGCACCGAGGTGTCGGTGTGCAAAACGGCGCGATTGGGCTGGTAGCGAATGGCACTCAAGGCCGCGCGCTCAGTGGGTGTGACATCACCCAACATCGCCAGCGACTGGTCGGAATGAGTGGCCAGCACCACTTTGTCAAAGCGCTCGGTCTGACCGTTGGCGGTGATCGAAACGCCCTGGGCGTCACGCACGATGTTCTGCACCGGGCTGTTGAGGCGCTTGTCAGCGATGCCGCTGGTGATCTTGTCCACGTAATGCCTGGCACCGCCCGCCACCGTCCACCACTGGGGCCGGTTGCTCACCTGAATGAGGCCGTGGTTGTGGCAAAAACGGATCATCGTGGCCACGGGGAACTTGAGCATCTGGTCGGTCGGGCAACTCCAGATACAGCCCAGCATGGGCAGGAAATACCAGTCCCGGAATTCTTCCGAGAGCGCGTGCTGACGCAAAAAGTCAGACAACGGCTGCATCAGCTCGGCCTCGGCATTGCGCACCGCGATGTCGGTGGCCAGCGTGTTGAAGCGCAGCACATCGCGCAGCATGCGCAAAAAACGCACATTGAGCAGGTTGCTGCGCTGTGCAAACACCGTGCTCAGCGATGAGCCACTCCATTCCAGGGCGCGCTGCTTGCCCGCGCGCGGCACCTGGACCGAAAACGACATGTCTGATTTGGCGGTCGTCACATCCAGATCGGCCAACAGCTGGATCAGGTTGGGATAGGTGCGCTCGTTGAAGACCAAAAAACCCGTGTCCACACCATGGGTGACTTGCCCGCTGGGGCCGTCCAGAGTGACATCGACCGTGTGGGTGTGCCCGCCAAAGTAATCGCCTGCCTCGAACAAGGTAACGTCTGCCCGCCCATGCAGACCGTGCGTCACCGCCAAACCCGAAATGCCGGAGCCCACAACAGCGATCTTCATGTGACTGCCGCCAGACATGGCGCCTTGCCCGATAAGGGGCGGGTGACTGACTTAAAACGTATAGGTAATTTTGTGACCATGCGGTAATTTATCACATCCAATAGTTATTGACCCTGGCTATGGATAGGCGAATCACCAGAGAAAATCGCATTGGGGCGGCGCCCCCCACCCAGACCATTACCAGGGCCGGTCTGACGCGCCGGGTTTGATCAGCGCCAGCAAGCGCGCCAGGTTGACTTTGACCTTGACATCGCGGTGGGCAATGCTGGCCAGAATGCGGTATTCCCGCTGGCTGGTGTCGCGCACAATCAGCTCGCCCGTGGGCATGCCGGCCCGGTTAATCATGACCGCCACGCGCGGCGTGGTGGTGTTGGCGCCGCGCTTGATGACCACGGCCACCTCTTCGGTCGCCAGGCGCACAAAGGAGCCAGGGGAGTAAATACCCACCGCCTTGATGACGGCCGCGCCAGCTTCGTCGATCTCGCGGTTTTCATCAAAATAGCTCGCCTTCATGGCGCTGGCCGGTGTCTCGGGCACGCGCGACGCGCGGGGCGACAGTCGCGCAGCAAAAATGTCGGCGCGCTGAATGAGGCGCGCCACGCGCTGCCCCAGGGGCCGGGGAGCAAGGCGCCCGGGGAGCTGGGCGTGGTGGTTCAGCACTGCCTCCAGCCACTCGGGGTCGGTCACCCCCAGCTGCTCCAGGAGCCGCGCCGAATACATGGCGTGCTGCTCCACCTTGCGCGCCTGCTCTGGGCTGGGCGACTGGTGCTGCACGGCCAACTGGTCTTGCAGCTCGGTCATGGACATGTTCATGGTGAGCGCCACTTTGCCCACCAGTTCAACCTCGGGCGCAGGCCACTTCAAGACATCACGGGCGGCGAGGCTGCACATCACGCACACCAGCATGGCGTGGGTGGCGCTGTATTGCTTGACCTCACTACTAGAGAGGTGAATCAGCGCAAACAGGGTGCCATCAGGGTTTTGCAGCAAGCTGCGTGACAACTGCGCATACAGGCGCTGCAGACGTGGCAAAAAAGTGGCGGGGTTGCCACCGCGCAGTAAAGTGTGGGCTTGCCCCTGCAAATCCAGCCAATCAGGCTCTGTGGCATTCGGGGCATCCTGGTTGCCCCGGGCACTCGCCGCCTCAAACGTCGCAAATTGGCTGTCGGCGATTTGTCCCAGGGGCGCGTCGTCAAGCACCAGGGTATGCAATTGGGTCAGGTAAGCCCGGCGCTGGGCCTCGGACTCGACCACATCAATAAACAGCTGCTCGCGATGACCCAGCATCAGCACCAACTCCTCCAGGCTTTTCACCAGGAAGCCTTTATTCGCCAACAAGATGCCTCGCTCATCCCGGATGGAAAAAGGCAGCGGTCGACCCACGGGGACCGATTCGAGATGAAGGGTGACGAGCTTCATGAATTTGGCAAAGTGGCCCGGAGTTCATTTAAACCGCGATTGTCCATTAGAAATTTCCCCGAATTGAGCAGCAAGATGGGAGCTCATCTTTTTGGACTATTTTTAGTGGCATCCATTAAAAATAGTCCAATGAAATCAGGGCTATTGCTCGGAGTTGGTCATCATGAAGCCCTGCGATCCATTCGACTTGAGGTTCAGCTCACGCGAAGTCCCCGATTGGGGTGGACTGTCTCTGCTCAAGCGCATGTTCGATGGCTTGGACTGTCGCGCTGGCGTACAAAGCTGGCAACTCCCCCCCCGCCAGGCTCCAACCGTGGGGGCCGACCGGAGTAACTCATCGGGCAGATGAGTGTCAGCATCTGGTGTGGAGCAGCCAGATTCGCACAGGCTGACACCACCCGCCTCGATGCCACCCTGGTGCGATGATTTGACTGGGGTACGGCCGCGGGCCACAAAGCCATCGTGCGACTCTTCCAACGCTTCGACCAAGCCGACTGCAGCCGAGTGCAAAGCAGCAGTTTTCGCCGGCTCTTTGACAAACTGCGCTTGAACTCCATCACCCTGGATGTGGACTCCACCGTGCTCAGCCGACGATGAGGACTTACAGGGGTGGCGCTGCGGGGCGATGGTGACTGACTTGACGATCCCGCCACTGGATGTGTGGCGTTTGTACAGGGGGCGACCTGGTGACCTGGATTGACGAAGGTACGCCGCTGGAATTGATCGCTCACATCCGGCCCGACATCCGGGTCAAAGGAGGCGACTGCGACACGCAGAAACTGGCCGGGACCCGCATGGTGGAGGCTTACGGCGGTCGGGCGCTTGCCCTGCCGTTTGTGCATGGCTGCTCCACCACGGCTTTGGCGAGGAAAATTCGGGCTGTTCAGGCCAATTGATTGGAAAATGAGCTTCTGGCCGGCGTTCCATAAGGGTTGATTTGGCTATTTTTATAGCAAAAAAAATGCCAAATGTTACCGAAGCGGTCGATTTTTTTTGACTGCTTACATCGCCTCCGCGTCTCAAGCCACCGCCGGGAATCGCGCCAACACCTGCGGGTTACCCTTGGCGTCTGCCCGCAGGATCAAGGCTTCGCCTGAACTGCTGCCGGTCTGGACCAGGTCTGACAGCACAAACATGTGGGTGACCCACACCTGAAAGCTTCCCGTTTGGGCGCTGACTGTCACAAGGTTTCGGCGCAGCTCGCGCAAATGCGCATCTCCGGTGGTCTCGCTGTAACCGCGCGGTGAGCCCAGCGCAGGCCAGACCTCGGCAGTGCCAAAGGCCAGGGTGGCGGTGTCGACACAGCGGCACCAGGGGCTGGACAGCACACGCGCTGGCTGCAACTGGCGCGCCTTGAACCACTCACCGGTGCGCCGGGCCTGGCTGCGGCCTTCATCGCTGAGGTTGCGCTGGGTGCTGCATACCCCCAGGCGAAACTCCGGGGGGTCAAAGGTGCCGGGCGCCAGCGCATGTCGAAAAGCGACAACCACGCCGCCGGTGCGAATCAGGGAAGCCAGCTCCTCACCCGCCGCCGCCCAACAAGGCACGGCCGCCAAAGAGACGCCCGCAGCCAGCGCCGCACCGATCACCGTGCGGCGCGGCAGCCCGGGCTCAGCCCGCCGGCTGGAAGGCATAGCCATTGCCCGACGCCACCATGGTGCCAAAGGCCGGGAACGGAAAGTGGAATCCGCCCACCAGCGCATTGCTGGCAGTGATGCGTGCAAACATCTCGCGGCGGGTCCTGCGGGCCGCCTCGGGATCCATGTCAAAGGTCACGGCCCAGTCCGGGTTGCGGGCAAACAGGGCCGGCACGTTGGTGAGGTCGGCGATGTAATAAAAGGTCTTGCCGGCTGAAACCAGTTCAAACAGGGTGTGCCCTGGCGTGTGGCCGTAGGCCGCCACGGACTTGATGCCAGGGGCAATCTCGACGCCTGCGGCGTAGGGCACGAGCATGTCGGGCGACATGGTGGCAAACGTGCGCCGCACGTTCTCGAACGCGCCTTTCATGCCCTGGGGCGCAGCAGCCATGCGGGCGTCGTCCATCCAGAAGGCGTGCTCCACCGTGGGCACCATGACCTTGGCGTTGGGGAAGTTCAGCACGCCCGCCTTGTTGCGCAGGCCATTGATGTGGTCCCCGTGGTAGTGGCTGATGAGCACGGTGTCAACCTCGCCAGGTTGCACGCCCGCGGCGCGCAGGTGGTCCAGCAGTTTGCCGGCATTGGGGCCGCCAAAGTCACCCAGCCCGGTGTCCATCAAAATCTTGCGCCCGCCTGCAATCACCAGGAAGGGGGTGAAGGGCACGTCGATGTAGTCGGTGGACAAGCCCTGTGACGCCAGCAGGGCACGCACATCGGCCAGCGGCGCGTTCTTCACAAACTCTTCGCCCAGAGGCCGGCGGGCAATGCCGTCAATCAAGGAGATCACTTCAACATCGCCCACTTTCATGCGGCGAAAGCCAGGCGTGGGCAAGGCAGGCGAGCCGAAATTGGGCGCGCTTTGAGCCCATACGGGCACGAAGGAGCCGGCAGCGTACAGGGACGTGGCCAAACTGGCCCCGAGAAAATGGCGGCGAGACAACATGGAAACGGTCCTGTCTGGAAGTTACTCAACGGTCTCGAAATATAACTTTCGGTCTGATCTTTCGTGCAAGCGAGCGCGATTCCATGAACAAGGTAGGGCTTTGGCGCGCTGCGGGTGAATCAATGTTCGCACTCACATGCGATATTTTCAGACAGGCCCACCCATTAAATTAAAAGTCTAGAGCTTGATTTGCTTGATGAATGCCCTCCTGAAAGGCCTGGATGAGCGCGCTGCGCAGCGGATGCTCGGCAGCCACTTGTGGCAACAACAAACTCACCCTGAAGGCAATCGGCACGGTGAGTGGGCGCACCACCAGCCTCGGCCCGGCCATGGCGGCGGCAGTCAGCGGGTTGACGATGGCCACGCCCAGGCCTTGCTGCACCAGGGCACACACCGCCACCGCGCTGGCGGTCTCCAGCAAGGTCACGCGGGGCACCTGCGCGGCGGCAAACAGGGCGTCAATGGCGGCTCGGTAGGGGTCGCCTTCGGCCAGGCTCACAAACCGCTCGTCCGCAAAGTCGCTGGGCGCCAGCACGGCTTTGTGGCACAAACGGTGGCCAGCGGGCAGCACCGCCACCTCATTCACCTGCAGCAAGGGTTGCAAGACCACCCCGGCCGGGGGCTCGGTGGTTTCACCCAGACCCAGATCAAACCGCTGTTCGCTCAGGGCCTGCTCCAGCCAGGGCGACTCCAGCGGCACCACGCTCACGCTGGCCTGGGGCAATGCCTCCTGAAAATGCACGAGGGCCTGCGGCACCAGGGCATGGGCCAACGCGGGCAGGCAAGCCAGGCGCAGGTGCCCACTGGACAAGGTGCGCAGGACCAGCGCGCGCGCCGCAATCTGCTCCAGACCCACAAACGAGCGCTCCACCTCCTGCATCAGCGCCAAGGCGCGGGCCGTGGGGCGCAGGCGCCCGCGCACCCGGTCAAACAACTCAAACCCCAGCAGGTATTCGAGGCGCGCCAGCTCCCGGCTCAGGGTGGGCTGGCTGCTGCCGGTCACCTCGGCGGCGCGGCTCAGGCTGCCGTGCAACATGATGGCGCGAAAGAGGCTGAGCTGGCGGTGTGTGAGGGTGGGAGGTGTGGGGCGGGACATACCCAAACTATATCCATCCTGAATGGATTAATAAAATAAATGGCATTGATTGAATGGTTGAAGATAGGCACCATCCTCGCCATGAACCCATTTGCCCCCACCACCCTCGCCTCGCTCGCCCAACACCACGGCACCCCTTTGTGGGTCTATGACGCGGCCACCATCCAGGCCCGCATTGAGGCCCTGCGCCAGTTTGACGTGGTGCGTTTTGCCCAAAAGGCCAACTCCAACACCCACATCCTGCGCCTCATGAGGCGCCTGGGCGTGGTGGTCGATGCCGTGTCGCTGGGCGAGGTGGGGCGGGCGCTGGCGGCAGGATTCACCCCCGGCCTGCACGACGGGCACGCCGAGATTGTGTTCACCGCCGACTTGCTGGACCGCGCCACCCTGCCGCGCCTGATTGAGCTGGGCATTGCGGTCAATTGCGGCTCCATCGACATGCTGGACCAGCTCGGCGCAGCCAGCCCCGGCCACCCGGTGTGGCTACGCATCAACCCCGGCTTTGGCCACGGCCACTCCAACAAGACCAACACCGGCGGCGAGCACAGCAAACACGGCATCTGGCATACCGACCTGGTGGCCGCCCTGGCAAAAGTACGCGCCCACGGCCTGGCCCTGCAAGGCCTGCACATGCACATTGGCTCGGGCGTGGACTACGCCCACCTGCAGGAGGTGTGTGGCGCCATGGAAGCACTGGTCGCCACCGTCAAGGCGCAGGGCATGGACCTGCACGCCATTTCTGCCGGCGGGGGCCTGCCCATCCCTTACCAGGCGGGTGAGCCTGTGATCGATACCGCACACTATTTCTCGATGTGGGACGCCAGCCGCCAGCGCGTGGCCGCCCTGTTGGGCCACGCCGTGACGCTGGAACTGGAGCCAGGGCGCTATCTGGTGGCCGAATCGGGCGTGCTGGTGAGCGAGGTGCGGGTCAGCAAGCACCAGGGCAGCGCACACTTTGTGCTGGTGGACGCGGGCTTCAGCGACCTGATGCGCCCCGCCATGTACGGCAGCCACCACGGCATGGACATCCTGCACGCCGACGGCACACCGGCCAGCGGCCCACTGCGACCCACCGTGGTAGCCGGACCCTTGTGCGAATCAGGCGACGTGTTCACGCAAGGCGAAGGCGGGGTGGTGCTGAACCGCGACTTGCCCGCCGCGCAGGTGGGCGATTTGCTGGTGATTCATGACACCGGTGCCTATGGGGCGTCGATGTCCTCCAACTACAACACCCGCCCGCTCATTGCGGAGGTGATGGTGGAAGACGGCCAAGCCCGCGTGATCCGGCGCAAGCAGACCGTGGCCGAGCTAATTGCGCTGGAGGCTGAGTAAGGGCTCGTGATGCCGCGCCTTGCGCCGGGTTCAGGGTGACGCCTTTTGGCGAACCCCCTCACGCCGCTTCATGTTGAGGTAGGTGTTGCGGTCCACCTCACGCAATTGGCGGGGGTACATCTCGGTGGCGCTGTACCAGCTTTGCAGGCGTTGCTCAAACTGCTGGGCAGGCGGTGCTTTGATGCCGTCCAGGTAGGCTTCCAGGGCGAGGTAGTAGCGCATGGTGTTGCGCTCGACCACGCCCCGCATGCCGCCGATGTAGCCGAGCTGGCCATCGGGTGCAGGCGGGGTCCGGGTGAACCCCACCTTGTTGCGGCCCGCGGTGGCGAGGTAAGCCTGCATGGCCAGCCGCCCCGCCAGGCCAAACCCATAGGAGTAAGTGACGTGCAAAAAAGACTTATCCCCCGGTAGCGCTACAGCTTCCAGGCGAATGCGATAGTCGCTGGTGCCCAGCGGCCCATTTTTGGCAGTCAGCGCCACATCAAAATAGGTGCCGCTGGCGGTCACCACGCGGTAATCGAACTCGACCGGGGCGGCTTGAGCCAGGGCCTGAAAGTCCTTTTTCCCGATGTACACCAGCAACTGGCTACCTGTTGGCCGGGCCAGAGCGTGGCAATCTTTGGTGTTGATGTGCAGGATCAACATGTCGCACCACTGCGCCGGGTCGGTGAAAGCCTGGCTGACCACGGACAAGGGGTAAGCCATGACCGCGTAAACCTCACCCGACAAGGCTCCGGGCGCTTCGGTTGACACCAAATACAAAGGCCGCTTGAAGGGGCTGGCATTCAGTTGGGGCTGCAAGGCCGTATAGCGCGCCTGCAATTGGGCGGCCGGCCCAATGCCGGCGTCAGCGTGTGCAAGACCCACGCCCACAAGCCAGGCTATCCCCAGAGCCACCGCCCGACAGCCCAGCCGCGCGGCCACGCTCCCAAACCCCGATCTACGCACACCATTTTTTACCATGCACCATGGTAGGCCGGCAGCCCGCACCGGGCTTCATCAAGACACCCTATGCCCTTTTAAAAAAGGGCCGATGTCACCCGCTATGCCAGGATCACAGCCAGGCGCGCCAGCACCTCCGGCGCCATATCGGCCGGTTGCGTGACCAGCGCCGATTGCAGGGCCGTGTGGGCGATGGACGGCGGCGGCTGCGCCAAAAAACGTGGTGTCGCGCAGTTTATTGGGGGCAATGAACTGGTCGGGCAGCACCATGTCCAGCGGACGCAGTTCCTCGCTCAGCGAACCCACCGCCGAGGACATGCTGCTTAATTAATAGCTGCTAACGAACTATTCACTTCGGCTAGAGGCCAATTAGCCATATAGAACCGATCATCACGGCACCTGCGGGTGCCGTGATGCGTTTGGGCTACTATCACCAGCGGTCCTTTGGGCCATCACCTGCAAAGTACCTCCCCCATGCCCACACTCAACTGGATCGGCAAAGACGCCGTTGTCAAACACCACCAGGACGTGCCGTATCGCCTGCTGGAGCCGGTGCCCGCGTTGTCTTGCGGCCAAGCAAACAGCGGCAACATGATCGTGCAGGGCGACAACCTGCACGCCCTGAAAAGCCTGCTGCCACGCTACGCCGGTCAGGTGAAGTGCATCTACATTGACCCGCCGTACAACACCGGTAACGAAGGCTGGGCCTACAACGACAACGTCAACAGCCCCGAGATTCGTAAATGGCTCGGCGCGGTGGTCGGAAAAGAAGGCGAAACACTGGACCGCCATGACCGCTGGCTGTGCATGATGTACCCCCGCCTGGTGCTGCTGCGGCAGTT
>CAZBKX010000831.1:0-3789 GCA_964492535.1 uncultured Rhodoferax sp.
TCATTGCTGGTGGGAACACCCTGTGCCGTGTCGGTGTTCTGGGCTGTGATGAAGACCTGGCTTGAATAGCGCGCCTCCAGCGTGCCCGACCAGGGTCCCCGTGCAGCCGTCAGGCCGATGTAGGCCAGTGTGCTGGGGACCGTGGTCAGGCGCTTGCCTACGCTGGCCGGGTCCGCGATGTTGTCGATGATTTCAGAGTCAATCCACGACGCATTGGCATTGAGTTCCAGCCAGGGGGCCAGTTTGGTCGACAAGCCCAGCTCCAGGCCTTTGACCTGGGCTTCACCGGCATTGATCCGCTGGGTGAGTGACGGGTCAATTTGTTTGGAATAGATCATGTCCTTGAGCCGCGTGTTGTAGAGGGTGGCTGTCGTTTTCAAGTTCCGGCTCAGTCGCCATTCACCGCCAAGTTCCCAACTGCTGGCACGCTCGGGTTTCAGGCTGGGGTCACTCTGCACCGTGAGAAACCCGGTGGGCGAGATCGACGAGCTCTGCACAATGGTTGAATACAGATCCAGGTTGGAAGGTGAGCGAAACGACTTGCCCACAGAGGCGCGCAGAGTCACGGCCTCCAGTGGCTTGTAGACCCCTGAAATCTTGGGGTTGAACGCCGTGTCACTGCGAGACGCATAGTTGACCGAACGCACGGGTGCCGTGTTCTGGAAAAAGTCACCCTGCGTCTCCCAGCGGTCCAGGCGCCCGCCGGCATACACGGTGAGCTTGTCGGTCACCGCGAACTCGTCCTGGGCAAACACGGATACGGTGGTGGAGCGGCCGTCATAGCCGTTGTTCACGCTGGTGCGGGTGTCTGCGTCGCGCCAGTTGCCCAGCGCATAGCTGCGCCGCTCCACTGTGTCCCGGTGCATCGACACGCCGCCCACCACGGTATGCCGCTCGCCGACGGGGAAGCTCAAGGACGCCGTGGCGTCCAGCCCGCTGTTGGGCGAGGCGGTCAGGCTGCCTCGCCCGGCATTCCAGGTGGACGTGGCGCCCACGGTTGGGAAGCTGGATTCGCGCTCAATCCGGGCCAGGTCCAGCTTGAGTTTCAGGTTCTGGCCGACCAGCCCCTCGTAGCCTGCAAAGGTGCGCCGGCTCGCATCGTTGGCTGGTGTGGAACCCAGAAAGTTGCTCTCGGTCAGCGTGACGCGCTGGCCGTTGATGCCCAGGGTACCGCTGGAAACGGGCGCACCTGTGGCCTGGTTGGTCAGGTAGGTGTTGAAACGCCGGTAGTCGGTGCTCATGTCGGCGTAAGCCAGCCCGCCATAAACGCGGTCAGTGGCGGAGAGGTCGTAGCTGAGCTTGATCAGTGCATGGCTTTGCTTCCAGGGCTGCATGCCCCGGTCGCCCACGATGTAGGCGGGAGCGCCGTCCCGGGTGGTGGTGGCCACAGCCCCGGTCACCGGCGTCCCTGGCGCACCACTGACCGGGGTGCGGGTCGTTTGTTCGCTCACGTAGCCCTTGCGGTCGTTGTGGCTCAGGCCCAGGGTGATGCCCAGGCCGCTGTCGAGCTTGTCCCGAAAGTACACACTGGCGTCGGTGCCCGCCGCGTCGGAGAAGCCTTGTTTCAGGCGCAGGGTCAGCTCCCGCTTGTCGGGCCGCTTGCTGATGACGTTGATCACTCCGCCCATGGCATTGCTGCCATACAGCGACGCAAAGGCACCTGGAACCACCTCAACCCGCTCCACATCGTCCACAAACACGGTCAGCCAGTTGACGCCTTGCGAGTTGCCGTTTTGCAGCGGCTGCAGTCCGTCCAGCAGCACCAGCGTGCGGTTGGTCGTCATCCCCCGAAGCGAAAAAGCACCCTCGCTGGAGTTGCTCTGGCCGTTCTCACCCCGGCCCAGGTAGAGGCTGGGCACCTTGTGCAGTGCGTCACTCACACGAGACACATTTTTGTTCTCAATTTCCTGGCGCGTGATGAGTGAGACCGCCGCAGGTGCGTCGGACACATCAATCGCCGAGCGGGTGGCGGTCACCACCACGGTGTCGAGCGATGGGGTGGGCTTGCTTTGGGCGTGTGCCGCTGATGTAAACGCGCCGGCCATGGCCAACACCAAAGTGGTGCGCCGGTGGAACCCGGCAGTGGACAGGCGCAGCGGAGCAAAGGAGAACGGTGTGACTTTCATGGTTTCTTTCAGGCGTGGATCAGATAAAAAAATCTATGTTTGGGAGAAAACGCAGCAATGCGTTGCCATTCAAGTGCTGGTGTGCAGGGCACCTGCCTTGTGCTGGGCCAACCGGCGCCGCGGATGACCTGGACTGAAAACCCGCCATGCGACCACCACAGAGGTGATGCAGAGTGCGGTGCCCAGCAGCGACAGCCCCACAATCAGCGTCGTTCGCAGCAGCGGGCGAGACACCAAAGGTGCAAAGTCCAGGCTGTGCAAGCCGTTGTAAAGAACCCGTTGCCAAGGCGTGGTGGCATCAGCCCGCATGACGATTCGGGCCGATGCAGCATCAGCGTACACAGCAACCCCGTCGGCCTGCCAACGGGCGCGCCAGATGGGAAGCGGGCGATAAAAGGGGGTCGATGCATCTTGTTGACGTGCGTAATAAAGATCGTCGTAGTGCGCCAGAAGTTGAATCTCGGGCAACGGCTTGCCAGGGCGCAGGGCGTTCAGAGCTGCCTGCACTGCAGTATCAGGCACGGCCATAGCCACCGTGGGCTCAGGGCCGTCGGCCCGTATCAAACGCTGCACGACGCCAGTGCCCCCCTGACCCCTCACGCGGTACCAGGCTTGCCCGGCGATGCTCAAAATGTCTAGCTCCAAGGGCTTCATGCCCCGTGCAGCCACAAGTGCCACCGCATCGGCTGGGTTGCGGGCAAGCAGCGGTGGCTTGCCCGCCCACAAGCTACGAGCTTGGGGGTCGACCGAGCGCCCGGAGAATACGCCAAACGGATTCATGGACATTAGCCCCGAGAACATCCAGGTGAGCGTGAAAACGGCCCCGGCCAGGCCCAGAATGTGGTGCCATCGCATCCAGAATTTCCGGTAGGGAATCCACCTGCGGCGGTTAAGGAACAATTGCCAGATTCCCAACGCGATGCCAGTGGCGCTCAGGAACACGCCAGGAATAGAGAGCCACACCACCACGTGGTGCCAGGCGTTGGGAAATTGGCGCAGCACCGTGGGGTATATCCAGTGCGGTACGGCACCGAGCCAGTTCCAGAAGCGCTCTGCGCGGCGCGTGTCTCGCACCACCTCGGCGGCACCGGGGGACACATAGAGCACCAGGCCGTCACCGCTATCTATGGTTACTTTAACGAGGGGACGGTGCATATCCAGGCCCTGCGGCACGGTCCACTGGTCGCGTTCGATCAGCTCAGTGCCGCTGGCTTGCTGGCCGCTAAAAGCCTCGGCTACTCCAGCGGCCTGAGCCAGCGTGAGCGGCGGCACCAGCGTGCCAGTGCGGGCATCGACCGTGTGCCACCTGACCGGTTCAGCCTCTCCCGCGCTCGCCGGCCGGCCCTGCAGCCGCCACACCGGGGAATCGCCCAACATGCCCAGGCGCGCTTCACTGTTGGCGCCGGCGCGCAGACCTGCCCGCTCGGCAGCTTCAACTGCCGTCAGGCAACAGGGCGCAGGCAGTTGTAACAGGGGCAAAGCCGTGAGTCGCTCAGTTGGTGTGAGGCTGGGAAAGGGAACGAAGTACAGCACGACCCCGCTCACAAACCACATGAGAAAAAACAAGGCAAGGGCCACGCCCAGCCACTTGTGCACTAGCACCAGTATCTTTTTGACCATGTGGATTTGTGGTTTTACGCCGCGCCTTCAGGGTGGAGCCCTT
>CAZBKX010000832.1:0-2143 GCA_964492535.1 uncultured Rhodoferax sp.
ACAGCAGACTAAAAATCACCCGGAAACACACTCAAATCCGGATACCCGTTTTTTTGAGCAGAGTCGCAGGAGTTGGGTGACAAGATCGTCTTGAGCCAAGAGGGTGTCTCGCACACGGGCCACGGCGCGCTGCCAATGGGGCAAGGCGCGGGCCAACCCATTTTCCGTGTTGTCGGCCTGAGACCGCGACACGCCATTCCACGCCAGGTGGGCTGTTCGCAACAACTGGGGTGCGTTCATCATGTCAAGGAACGCTGCCAGTTTGGCGTGATGAGCGTCGTCATGCTGGGGGTAAATTTGCCAGATGAAAGGCTTGTTGGCCCACAAGGCACGCACCAGGGAGTCTTCACCCCGCACAAAGTTCAGGTCACACGCCCAAAGCAGGTGATCGAAGTCAAGTTGAGTCAGTGGGGGGAGGTAAGAAAAGGATAGCGATTCATGCTTATTCCATGCCGGCTGGAGACTATTTTTACTTGAAATACAGGTTCTGAGGGCCTCTGCAGACCTGCCAGGGGTCACCAGCAGCCGGGTTGGTTGTGGATCTTGTGCAAGCCTGTTCAGCCACATGCCCAGGGCACTTGGTTCGTAACAAAACAGGGAGATCAGACGCTCGCCCTTGAAATCAATGCTCTGCGCTCGTAGCCAGACCTCCTTGTCAAATCGGGTCTGTCGCTCAAGCAGGTCTGGCTCGCGAAGCAAGCCACCGGTAGCCGGGGTGAAAC
Organism: uncultured Rhodoferax sp.; assembly: GCA_964492535.1. Taxonomy (GTDB): domain Bacteria; phylum Pseudomonadota; class Gammaproteobacteria; order Burkholderiales; family Burkholderiaceae_C; genus Rhodoferax. The sequence continues at coordinate 723 of CAZBKX010000832.1, forward strand.
CCGGATAAAAGAAATGTTTGGTGAGCCCTGCGCCTGGCTCGTTCATCACCGGTGAGAGCAAGCCATGGCAGCGTTCGGCATAGCCCTCTGCGGTGAGGTATTCCAGGTTGATCCATAAGAGTTTTTTGCCTCTAGCCGGCGTATCTATTGCCCTGGGAGCTATGAATTCAGGAGATATCTCGCAGCCAAAGGTTTCAATCAGGACATTGCATGTCTCCAGTCCTGTAAGGCGCATGGGCTCCGTCCAACGCCTGACTTCGACGTTGGGTGCGCCGTTGGGTGCCATCCAGGTCAGGGCACTTGGGTCGTCCAACCAGAGTCGCACGCGCTGCCCACGCGCTGCCAATCCCGCCGCGAGCCGCCAAGACACCCCAACGTCGCCGTAGTTGTCAATGACCCTGCAAAAGATGTCCCAAAGGTTTCCTGTGTTCACGTCCGACATTGTCCACAATACACACCTATGCCCGTTCTGCCTGACCCCAATGAATTACCCGACGCCCTTGATCGCGCGGCTCCAGGTGCACCACAACCTCATCCCGCTCAACTCCTGAGCGATGTGGCCAGCCTGCCACCGTTGCCCGGTGTGTACCGCTACTTTGATGCAGACGGCACCGTTCTTTATGTAGGCAAGGCCATCAACTTGAAAAAGAGGGTGTCGAGCTACTTTCAGAAAAATCACGGTGGGTCCCGCATCGGGCACATGGTCAGCAAGATTGTGCGCATGGAAACCACGGTGGTGCGTTCCGAAGCGGAGGCGCTGCTGCTGGAGAACAACCTGATCAAGACGTTGAACCCGAAGTTCAACATCCTGTTCCGCGACGACAAGAGCTATCCGTACCTGAAGATCACCGGCACGGCCGAAGGCACGGCAGCCACGCAGGCCTCGCGCTTCCCGCGCGTGGCCTACTACCGCGGCAGCGTCGACCGCAAGCATCGCTATTTCGGCCCCTACCCGGGCGCCTGGGCGGTGAAGGAGACGATCCAGCTGATCCAGAAGGTCTTCCGGCTGCGCACCTGCGAGGACACGGTCTTCGCCAACCGCTCGCGGCCTTGCCTGCTGTACCAGATCCGCCGCTGCTCGGGACCCTGTGTCGGCCTGGTGTCGATGACCGACTACGCGCTGGACGTCAGCAACACCGAACGCTTCCTGCTTGGTGAACCGCAGCAGGTGATCGACGAACTGCAGCAGCGCATGAATGCCTGCGCCGAGGCCCTGGACTACGAGAAGGCGGCGGAATGGCGTGACCGCATCGGCGCACTGTCGCGCGTGCTGCACCAGCAGTCGGTCGAGGCCAGCAGCCTGTCGGCCAGCGACCGCGATGTCGACATCCTGGCGGTGCGGGTGTCGGGCGGCCGTGCTTGCGTCAACCTGGCGATGGTGCGCGGCAGCCGCCATCTGGGCGACCGCGCCCATTTCCCGG
>CAZBKX010000833.1:0-4714 GCA_964492535.1 uncultured Rhodoferax sp.
GCGGGCGAGCGCGGCGTGCCACTCGTCCTCCCACGCGCGGCCACCGACGCGGCGCGCCCACGCGGTGACGAGGCGCGGTGAGATGGCGGCCACCGTTACGTCCCACGGCGTGACGTCGATGCCGTTCAGGTCGGTCCACCAACCTTGGTTGCGGCCTTTCCAGAACGCGACGCCTGCGCCGTTCGAGCCGGGGCGCGCGCTGTGCACGGTCAGGATGCTCGCGAAGGCGAGCCCGCACCCTTCCATGACGTGCGCCACGCGCACGAACTGCGGCGCGCTCCAGTGACCGCCGTTGGCGGGGATCACGCCAGCCGGCACCAGCGCGTTGAACACGTCGGCCGGCGTGAGGTCGCGCTCAGCCGACGCATCCATCAGCGCGCGGTCGGCGACGCCGTCGACGTATCCACGGAGCTTGCGCGCGCGCTTCATACCTCAGTCGTCTCCGAGTTCGATGAACTCGCCGTATTGCACGCCACCCTTGGAGCACTGCGGGCGGGTCTTGTACGAGCCGACAAGGAGCCAGACGATGTTGAGCCCGAGCGCGGTGTCGGGCGCCGGGCCGTCGCCGTCCGTCACGAACACGACGAGGTCGGGGCGCCGGCGCGTATGGTGCGCGAGCAGCTCCATCGGCGGGCGGAAGTCGGTGCCGCCGCCGCCCTTGAGCTCGCCGATGATGTCCTCCAGCTTGCGCACCTTGAGGTCGCTGTGGATGTCGCAGTCGCACGCGATGAAGCGCACGCCCGCACCGACGGCGCGCAGCACGCCTTGGATCTCGCCGAGGCCGAGGCGCAGCTCGTCGCTGCCCATGCTGCCCGACGTGTCGACGACGACGGCGACCTCGGGGATCGGCGCCACGAGCGACGGCACGATGGGCTTGCCCGGCCCGAGCCCGATGCCCCACTGGCGGCGCGAGAGGCGGCCGTGCTTGCGGTCGACGTTGCCCGCCTTCTGCGCGACGCCGCGGCGCAGCGTGCGCGCGAGCTTGTCCTGCCAGCGCACCGTCGGCGCCTTGAGCACGCCCTTCGCCCAGCGCTGCGAACCGTCGGGCACCGAGCCGCTGCCGTGCCGCGCGGCGTGGTCCGCGATCGCCGCGGCGGTGCGCTGGCGCACGCTGTTGAGGTCGTTGACCGAGCGCTTCGGCGCGGGGTTGTTGGGGTCGTCGTCGTCTCCGTCGCCCGCACCGGGGTTGCCCGCGCAGCCGCCGCAGTTGCCATGGCCCGCGCCGGGGCCGCTCGGGGTCTGCGTGCCGCCGTTGGCGACGTGCTGCCGGATCGCCGTGAGGTAGTCCTCGGCGGTGAGGTTGTCCGGCTGCCCGCCCGCGATGCGCGACGGCAGGTGGATCTTGTCGAGCCAGGGCAGGTTGACGTTCGCCGCGACGAGGTCGTCGTTGATCTCCGCATCGGCCGCGGAGTTCCACTGCTGCGGATCCGCAGCCTGCATCGCGCACCGCGTGTGGTGGTCGCGCAGCAGGTGCCAGACCTCGTGGATGAGCACGCCAGCGGTCTCCTGCACCGTCCACTGCGCCAGCGCGGCGGGGTCGTAGTACAGGCGCGCGCTCTTGGTGACGCCGAGCGTGCCGAGGCCGAGCTTCTCCACGGGCACGAGCGCGAGGATGGCCGCGCTCAGGTACGGCATGCGCTGGCACGCGGCCAGGCGCGCAGCCGCAAGCTGCATCGCAGGAGCGAGCGCCATCAGAGCACCCCGGCCGCGGAGAAGAGCGGGTGCAGCTTGGCGAGCACCTTGGTGGCCTCCTTGGACCCCGTGAGCTGCGCCGACTGCGGCGCCTTCACCATCGCGATCGCCGCGGGCACGATCAGGTCGCCGGCGACCTGCGAGAGCGCGTCCATGTGCGCCCACAGCGCGGCGGCGCGCTGCTGCCGGTTGTCGCACGACGTGGGCGCGACTAGCATCGACGCGCTCTGGAACGCGACGGCGGTGCGGTCGAGGCGCGCCGGGTCGTGCTTGAAGGTCTCCTTGCCGTCGAGCCAGCGCGCGGGGTCGGGCAGGTCGGCCGTCGCGCTCCAGGTGATGTACTCGATCACGGCGCCGGCGCCGACCCACGCGGTGAGCACGTCCTGCACCAGATCGTCCCACCCGAGGATGTGCGCGGTGGTCGCGGTGTAGAGCGCCGCGGTCCACGAGCGGTGCGAGGCCCACGCCCGGCTGCGCGCCGGGTCGTTCTGGTCGGGCTCCTTGTGCAGCAACGCCGGGCGCCGCGTCACGAAGCCGATCGCGGGGCCGGCGACCTTCGCGTACGCCTGGTCCCACACGCCGTGCAGCTCCTTCGTGAGCTCGTGGACGATGTTGGCGTCGGCCGGATCCGGCATGAACCAGCCGCCGTCATCGCTCGCGGCGCGGCGGCGCATGCCGTTGGGACGGCGCCCGGCCATGTACCCGCTCCACGCCGTCGCCGGCGGCAACTCGTGCTCGTAGTGCGCCATGCGGTTTGCGATGGAGCTCGGCATGTCGAAGCCGTTGGCCGCGCTGTCGACCGGGTTGCCCGAGGCGAAGCAGCGCACGCCGCCGCCGAGGTAGCGATTGCCCACGCGGCGCTCCTGCAGGAGCCCGAGCAACGGGGGCTGCAACGACGGCGCGGCGGTCGTAATCTCGTCGAGGTAGATCGTGCAGGTCTCGCCCACGTCCTCGATCACGTCCGTCCAGTCGGGCGCGGGGTATGCGATGCGCTGGTGTTCGCCGTCGCCGCGCGGCACGCCGGTGACGCCGAACGCACCCTCACCGACGAGGCCCACCGGGATGACCATGATGGGGATGCCGAGCGCGAGGGAGACCTGCTTGTGCAGCGTGGTCTTGCCGCCGCCCGGCGCGCCCCACGTCATGCAGGGCAAGCCCTCGCCGTCGTCGCCCGGCGTGAGCAGGTGCAGCGCAAGGAGCCGCTCGTGCTTGCGCATCGTCGAGAGCTTGGCGAGCGCGACGTGGCTGATGGTCGTCTGGTCGTTGTTTGCGGTCATGGTCTTGGGACTCCTCTGTCGTTGGGACTGCGGACAAGCCTCTGCCTGCCCGCTTCGTTGAGGCAACGCGCGTTGCTGCTCGGATGGTACAATCCGCCCCGCTCGCGAAGCTCGCGAAGCGTCTTGTACGCCTTGCCTTGGATTACGGACGGTCCAGTCGAATAATCGACACCGCGCTAGGTGGCAGCCTGGCCGCCAATCAGCGCGGCGCCTCCCACGCGGACGGGAGGAACCCGCCGCGGCTGAGCCAGCCGTCCAGCGCCTTCACGAGCTCGGCGAGCCGGTCGGCGTTCATCGCCTCCTCGTCGGGGTCGTGCGCCTCGGTCGAGGTCAACCAGGCCGCGAGCCACCGCATCTCCTTCAACGTCGCATTGGGATCCATCGAGGTCTCCTGTGCCGAGTGCTGCTCGGCGTTGCCATCATCGGTGCTGGAGCGACCAGCAGACGCCTCGCGGCGTTTCGGCAGAGTCAGGGAGCGCGATCGCCGCGCTTGAACCGGGCGATCTCCGCGCGCTCCGACAGGTACTCGCGCTCGTCCGCGTCGCTCCCGCAGCCCAGCCCGCGACGCTGCGCCTTGGCCTGGTCGACGCGGTAAACGGTCGGCTTGCGGAACGTGGTGCCGTACATCGACACGCGCGCCGGGAACCACGCCTCCTTCGTGGGCTTCGTCGAGCGCCTCACGCGGACCACGCAATAGACCACGCGCGCCGCCTGGTTGTACGCGAAGGCGAACGCCTCCTTGCCAAAGCGCGCGGGGAAGCACGCGATGGGCTGATCGGCGTGGAACACGGTGTAGTGGTCGTGAATGCGCATGGTGTTGGTCCTTCGGCGCGTGCGACGCGCTGCTGCCTTCGTCAGTGCAGGAGCTACCTGCAGACGCCTCGCGGCGTTTCGGCGGGTCACTCGGCGGCGGGCGCCTTGCGCCAGACAGTGTGCCCGCGACGCCCGAGCAGAGACACCGCGAGTTCGACGGCCTCGGCGCGCGCCTCCTGCGTCTGGCACGAGTAGATGCGCCCGTGGATCACGTCGACCCCGTCGACCATCGCGGTCACAGTCGAGGCGACGAGCTTGACCGTGTCCTTCGCCCGCTTGTCGTCCGACGTGGCCGACACATCGAGGCTGAACCCGAACTCGGTCTCCAACACGCGCACCGCGGCGTGCGCGCCGGTGTGTACGATTGCAAGGGCGGCTGCCTTCGTCGCGGCCTGCGTGCGCTCCGCCCACGCAGCCTGCACGGCTTCGACGCGCGTCGGCGCCTTCGCAACCGCCGGGGCGGGGGGCAGCGCAGTGAAGGTGTGCGGCGCGGCCTGCATGCCCTTCGCGGCGCAGTGCGACCCGAGCACCAGGCGCTCGGGGTCGGCACCCGGCAATCGCAGCAGGCTGCGCTTCCAACACGACGGGTCGCGCATCGCACGCACCGGCGGGCGCCCAGCACCCTGCGGGATCAACACGACGTATGCCGGTGCGCACGTCGCAGCAACGATGTCACCACCCACCGTGCGAGTCAGCACCGCGTCGGGATCCACCTCGACGACCTGCGCGGCGGCGGTGACGAACTTGACGTACCGCGTGCCCATCAACGCACCGCCTTCGCGGCAACGATCGCGGCCTCGGCGAGCGCCAGATGGTGCGCGAGGCCCGCCTTTGCCTTGCGCAGCATGGCAGAGACGTAGTCGCCCGCGCGGCCGCAGCGGTCGAGGCTGTCGAGCTCTCGCGCCCACTCGGCTGCGGCGAGCAGCGCGATA
>CAZBKX010000834.1:0-2062 GCA_964492535.1 uncultured Rhodoferax sp.
ATCCAATGCCAAGCGCGCGGACGAGCACCTGGCGCTGGAGGACCTGCGCCGCGCGACCAAGGTGATTGCGCGGGCACTGAGTGATTTGCTGGCTTGATGCTCTCTAAAGGAGGAATGGCCGGGTTGGGTCTGGTTCAGCCAGTGGCTGAACCAGAACTACGAGGGACTGAGTCATTGCGTTGATTCAAAGAAATTTTTGGTGAAAGAACTTGTCTGAAGATGGCTTTTTGAGCCTGTTTCTTGCTTTGCTCTCAGTGACAGCCTTTGGGGCTTGTTACAGTCGTCCTCAGCAATTACTCATTCATTTCTAAAAAATATGACTTCTCTTAATTTCATTGGTGGCGAAAAGGGCGGCGTCGGAAAATCCGTCGTCTCACGGGTATTGGCCCAGTACTTCATTGACAAAGAGCGGCCGTTTATTGGTTTTGACACCGACCGCTCTCACACCTCGTTCACCCGCTTTTACAGCGACTTTGCTTCGCCCGTGATTGTGGACAACTTTGAAGGCCTGGACTTGATTGCCAGCGCGTTCGAGCAAGTCGGTGATGATGGCCAGTCCCGCAGCGCCATCGTCGATCTGGCTGCGCAAACAGCAACGCCGCTGACGCGCTGGATCAAGGATTCTGACGTATTCACCGTACTGAAAGAGATGGGCGTCACCGTCAATTTCTGGCATGTGGCCGATGCCGGCAAAGATTCCGTGGATCTGCTGGGGCGACTGGTCAACACGTTCGGCGAGGGCCCTAATTACATTGTGGTCAAGAATCAGGGGCGTGGTGCTGATTTTTCGCAGCTGGACGAGTCTGCTGCCCTCGAAAAAGCGCTGACCCTGGGTGCCCGCGTGATCGCACTGGCGCAATTGCATGAGGCCAGCATGCGCAAGATAGACCGCCAAAACGCCAGCTTTTGGGCCGCCATCAACAACCGGGCTGAACCTGATGCTCTGGGCATGTTGGAACGCCAGCGCGTCAAGCACTGGCTGAAGAAGACTTACGAAGTATTTGACACGCTGCCTTTATGACTGACTTTTCGGTGTTCAGAGAAGCGCCGTAAGAACTCCAACGCTGCGGTAGCCCGCCGGCTACGACGCACGGCGGTTCGTTGTGCAGGCTGTGGCCTGCTCCAGACACGCTCACCATAGCCCCCAGCCAAATCAACAAGGCCGCATGCTTGGTGGGCTGCACACTCCCTGCGCGTCCTCCATCCAAACACACTGCCCATCCGTACGCCCGGGTTTTCCCTCATTCGTGAACCCAATAAATTGTATACAGTTTGGCGTACAGATAAGATCACAAATTGTGCTTCAAGTTGATCTGCTGTTTTTTCCATCACCGCCATAGCCCAAGCCTCAGGAGACTTTTCATGACCGATTCCACCGTCCACCCCGTGGACCAACATTTGCCCACGGGTCGCCTTGCGGCCCTGGGCTTGCAGCATGTCCTGGTGATGTACGCCGGCGCTGTGGCCGTGCCACTGATCGTGGGGCGCGCGCTCAAGCTCAGCCCGGAACAGGTCGCCATGCTGATCTCAGCGGACCTCTTTTGCTGCGGCATCGTCACGCTGATTCAGTCGCTGGGTGCCACGCAGTGGTTCGGCATCAAGCTGCCGGTAATGATGGGCGTGACCTTTGCCTCGGTAGCGCCCATGGTGGCCATGGCCAACAGCAATCCAGGCGTGGAAGGGGCCGGACTGATTTTTGGTGCCATCATCGGCGCCGGGGTGATCTCGATTCTGATTGCACCCATCGTCAGTCGAATGCTTCGCTTCTTCCCGCCGGTAGTCACGGGCACCATCATTGCGGTGATTGGCATCAGCCTGATGCGCATCGGCATCAACTGGATCTTTGGTAACCCCTTCGGTCCTACCGCACCCAGCGTCCCCAACCCGGCCCACCTCGCCTGGCTGGACGCCGCCAAACAGGCGGCAACCGCGGGTGCGCTGCCCGCCGTGCCCCAGGGCATGAACATCGTGGGCAGTGTGCCCAACCCAAAATACGCCCAACTCTCGCACATCGGCATTGCCGCTGTGGTGCTGGTGTCCATTTTGCTGATTGCCAAGTACG
>CAZBKX010000835.1:0-5171 GCA_964492535.1 uncultured Rhodoferax sp.
CACGGCACGCAAACAAGGCTTCGGCATGCTTCACGCCATGCAGGCAGCTTTCGCCGGACATCCCTTAGCGTTAGCCTAGGGCTGAACAGTCACGTTTCCCCAAGCTCATTGCCACGCCGTGTGCCAAAATGCTGCATGCCGCCAGTCTGTCGTTTGCCCTGTGCCCGATGTTGACAGACGGCGCGATTGAAGCGCTGCTGGTGGCGGGCAGTGACGCCCTCAAAGCCAAATTTGCCGCCAAGCTGATCAGCGGCGAGTGGACCGGCACCATGAACCTGACCGAGCCGCAGGCCGGCTCTGACCTCGCCGCCGTGCGTTCGCGCGCTGAACCGCAGTTGGATTCATCTGGACAGGCCGACGGCACTTACAAGGTGTTTGGCACCAAAATTTGCATCACCTATGGTGAGCACGACATGACCGAAAACATCGTTCATCTCGTGCTGGCCCGCGTGCCGGGGGCACCCGAGGGTGTCAAGGGCATCTCGCTGTTTCTGGTGCCCAAATTCATGGTGGGTGACGATGGCGCCCTGGGTGAGCGCAACGACGCCTGGTGTGTGTCGATCGAGCACAAGCTGGGCATCAAGGCCAGCCCGACGGCCGTGTTGCAGTTCGGTGACCACGGCGGTGCCATCGGCTACTTGGTGGGAGAAGAAAACCGTGGCCTGGAGTATATGTTCATCATGATGAACGCGGCCCGTTTTGCCGTGGGCATGCAAGGCATTGCCATTGCCGACCGCGCCTACCAAAAAGCCGTGAGTTTTGCGCATGACCGCGCCCAGAGCCGGGACCTGGCGGGCTCGCCCGGCTCCGTGGCCATCATCAACCACCCCGATGTCAAGCGCATGCTGCTCACTATGCGCGCGCACGTCGAGGGCGCACGCGCCCTCGCCTACGTGGCGGCCGCTGCCAGCGACGCGGCACACCACGCCAGCGATGAAGCCATCCGCCAGCACAAGCAGGCGGTCTATGAGTATCTGGTGCCCGTGGTCAAAGGTTTTTCTACCGAGATGTCGATCGAGATGGCCAGCCTGGGGGTGCAAATCCATGGCGGCATGGGATTTATTGAAGAAACAGGCGCGGCCCAGCACTACCGCGATGCCCGCATCCTGACCATTTATGAAGGCACCACCGCCATCCAGGCCAATGACATCGTGGGGCGCAAAACCCTGCGCGACAAGGGCGCCGTGGCCAACGACCTGTGCGCCCGGATCGTCATCACCGAGCAGGACCTGGCCGCGCACCACAACGAGGACTGCTCCGCCATGCTGGGCGCGCTCACCATGGGCCGCCTGGCTCTGCAAGAAGCCATCGACTTCATCGTGGCCCACGGCAAAAGCGACCCCAAAATGGTTTATGCCGGCGCAGTGAGCTACCTCAAGCTGGCCGGTGTGGTGCTGTGCGGTTGGCAAATGGCCCGGGCCATGATGGCCGCGCTGGACCGGATGGATACCGATGCTGCGTTTTGCAGCGCCAAGGTCATCACGGCCCGCTTCTACGCTGAATCCGTGCTGCCACAGGCAGCCGCGCTGTCGCACAACATCTGCAGGGGTGGCACCACCATCAATCGCATGTCGGTTGAGATGTTTTGAAGCTTTGAATTTCTGCAACCCCGAACCCGGGGCCCACGGCCTCGGCAAACCGGATTAACTCAGGCCGCCCTGGCGCGCCAGGTGCACTTGGTGCAGTGTGATTTTTCTCACCTCGGCCTGGCTGGTCTCAATGTGGGCCCGCAATAGCATGGCGGCCTGGTCACCGCGCTTGGCGCGAATGGCGGTGAGGATCTTGCCATGCTCGTCATAGGTGGCTTCAATGCGCGCCTGCTTGGTGAAATCCAGACGACGGATGATGCGGATGCGGTCCGTCACCTCCCGGTGCACACGGGCCATCTCGGGGTTGCCTGCTGACTCAACCAGGGCGCAGTGAAAGGCCTCGTCCCATTGAGTCACCTGCGCGGTGTCGGTGCTTCTTTGCGCCACGGGCACCAGCCAGAGAGCCATCAGATCGTCCAGCAGCTGGGTGTTGATGGGCTTGGGACTGCGCAATCCCTCATCACACAAACGGTGAGCTGCGGTGGTTTCCAGCACCATGCGCAAGTCATAGAGCTGCTCAAACTTGGCAAAATCAAACGGCAACACCCGCCAGCCGCTGCGAAACATCACCTCCACATACCCTTCTTGCTGCAGCCGGATCAAGGCCTGGCGCACGGGTGTGCGCGACACGTTCAGTCGCTCGGTCACTGAATTCTCGGTAAACCGGTCACCCGGGACCAGTTGAAATTCGGCAATGTCGCGTTTGAGCTGCTCGTACACCTCGTCTGCCCGGGAACGACGCTCAAGAGGCAGCGAAGCCAGTGGCATCGGGCGAATCAAGGCAGAAGGGGTAGCGGCAGATGACATGGGAATTGAACTTTACCAGCGTGGCCTAGGGGAACCAGGGCGCCAGGGCCGCCAGCAGGGCCACGCTGGGTGCCGTCCATCCCACAATGCCACCCTGGGCATGGGTCATGGCGATGGTGGCGGCCTTGAACTCCGGAAAGTAGCTCTCGGTGCAGTCCGTCAGCAACAGGCAGTCATAGCCCCGGTCATTGGCTTCGCGCATGGAGGTCTGCACGCACACCTCAGTGGTCACCCCCATGAACAGCAGGTGGGTGATGTTCTGCTGGCCCAGCAGCTCGTGCAGCGGCGTGGCATAAAAAGCGCCTTTGCCCGGCTTGTCGATCACGGTCTCGCCCTCTTGCGGCGCCAACTCGTGAATGATCTGGTTACCGGGCTCGCCCATCACCAAAATGCGGCCCATTGGCCCCACATCGCCAATGCGCAGTTGCGGGTTGCCCCGGTTGCGCTTGGTCGCAGGGCAGTCGGACAGGTCGGCTCGGTGCGCCTCCCGGGTGTGCACCACCACGCCGCCGGCCTGGCGCCACGCCGAGAGCACCCGCTGGCAGGCGGGCACGATCGCTGACAGCAAGGAGACATCGTTGCCCAGGGTCTCGCCAAAACCGCCAGGCTCGATGAAGTCGCGCTGCATGTCAATGATGACCAGCGCCGTGGTCGCCACGTCACAACAAAAATCAAAGGGTTGTGCCGTCAGCGTCAGGCCCCGGCTGACGGCTTGGGGTGGGATAGTGGGTTGGGTCATGCAGCGGCCTTTTGGCGGGTCAAGTGGATTTCATGGTGAGTGCGACCTCCCATACTTCCACGTTGAACATGCGTTTTAAGCAATAAGCCATGCCAGATTTCAAGTTCAAACAGGTTTGAGCAAGCTCACATGCGCGGCCACCACACGCCAACCCTGCGCCGTACGCATCCAGGTCTGGCTTTGCCGGCCCGTCATGTCGCTGCCGTGCCGCTGAAACTCCAAATTGACGGTCGCCATGTCTCGGCCGTACGTGGTGACGACGCTTTTGAGCACCGTACGCTGCAAGCCTTGCGCCGGGCGGCCGGCCCTGAACGCGCCGATGTCGGCATAGCCGTAGAGGTTTTCGGTGGCGCCATAGCGCAGGGTGTGCGGGCTGTCCCAAAACAGCTCATCCAGCACCGCCACATCATTGGTGACCAGCGCCTGCTCGTAGCGATCGCTTTGCACGGTCACTTCTGCCAGTACGTCAGGGAGGTTGATGTCCATCTCAAATTTCCACAGGTTTCAGGCGGGCCACACCCGCGTGTTGCAGGGCCAGCGCTGCCCGCAGCGCCAGGTCTTCGCGCCAGGGCGCGGCGATCAACTGCACGCCAATGGGCATGCCTTGGGTGCCAGAGGGCCAAAGTGGTGCAGCCACCACCGGGCAGCCGGCAAACGAGATGGGCTGCGTCAGCAAACCCATCGTGGCCCGCGCGGGATGCTGCGTGCCATTGATGTCAAGCCACTCGGCGCCGATCGGGGTGGCGCTCACCGGGGTGGCGGGCGCCAGCAGCACATCCCAGTGTTGAAACAGGGCATTGACCCGGTCCCGGTACACCCGCCTGAAGCGTTGTGCCCGCACATACCAGTGCGCGGGTGTCAGGGCGCCAGCAATGAAGCGGTCTACCGACAAAGGCTCAAAGTCATCGGCCCGCGTACGCAGGTCGTCCAGGTGCAGGCTGCCGCCTTCAGCGGAGGTGATGATGAAAGCCGCCGCACGGCCCAGGGCGGCGTCAGGCCACGCCACCCTATCGGTCGCGCCCAGAGCCCTGGCGGCCATGGCCACCGCTTCACGTGCGGCTGGGCTCGCGTTGTCCTGAAAATAGCCGTCCAGCACACCAATGCGCAAGCCGTCGATCCCACGCGCCAGGTCACCCACCGCTTGCACGCTCAGGGCGTGGCAACCGGGGTCCAGCGGGTCGGGGCTTTGTAAGGCGTCATAGACCAGTGCCAGGCTTTCAACCGAATCAGCAAACGGCCCCAGATGGTCAATGCTGTGCACAAACGGGTAACTGCCCCGGCGCGACAAACGCCCAAACGTCGGCTTGAGACCCCACACGCCACAGAGCGAGGCGGGCACCCGAATGGAGCCGTTGGTGTCCGAACCCAGGCTAACGCCCACCTGCCCTGCGGCCACCGCCGCCCCCGAGCCACCCGATGAGCCGCCTGCAACCCGGCTCAAGTCATGCGGGTTGTGGGTGGGGCCGTAATGGGTGTTCTCGGTAGTGAAGCCGTAGGCGTACTCGTCCATATTGAGCGATCCCATCAGCACGGCACCCGCCGTCTGCAGGCGGGACACCAAAAAGGCGTCATGGGCGGCAGGCGCATGGGTTCGGTTGACCTTGGAGCCAGCCAGGGTGACCTCACACTCGATGTCAAACAAGTTCTTGACCGCATAAGGCACCCCGGCCAAGGGCCCCAACATCTCACCACGCGCCCGTTGCGCGTCCACGGCGGCGGCCTCATGGCGTGCCCTTGGGTAGGATTTGCCGGTGAAGGCGTTGACGGCACCGTCGGTGAGTTCAATACGGGCGATGCTGGCTTCGGTTGCCTCGCAAGCGCTGATGTCACCCCGGCGAATGGCCTGGGCCAGCTCATGGCTCTTCAACTGCGCAATGTCAATTGCTACACTATTCATAGCTATGTACCGATATGAACCGCCGGCTGGAAGGCCAAAGGCTTATAAATCTCGGCCAATTCGTCCTCCACGGTGATGGGAGCGACTTCCAGCAGCTGCGCCAGGAGCGCCGTGCGAGCGAGGTGCGTGGCCACGCGCT
>CAZBKX010000836.1:0-1693 GCA_964492535.1 uncultured Rhodoferax sp.
CTCACCAGCACCGTGACCACGACCCCCGCAAAGACCCCAAACACGCCCGCCGACACAGGCTGTATATCCAACCACAAGCCGTTGTCCACCAAGTTGAACGCCGCCCTGACGGCTGGCGTGTTGACCGCCATGTAGTAGACCGTCAGACCGAGGCCGGCCATCATCCCGGCGACTGCGCCCTTTCGCGTAGCCTTTGACCAAAAAATGCCCAACACCATGGCCGGTACAAATGCCGCTCCAGCCAGAGAGAACGAAGCGGCCACCAAATACAGAATATCTGCGGGCCGCTGGGATGCCACATAAGCGGCGGCAAGCGCCACCAACAATAAAGCAAACTTGGACAGCATGACCCGCCGAACAGCACCGGCATGGTCGCTCTCACCTTTGAAAAAGAAGTCGTGCGCCAATGCATTGCCAATAGTCAGCAAGAGGCCATCAGCCGTCGACAAGGCAGCGGCTAAACCACCCGCTGCAACAAGGCCTGACACAACGTAAGGCAGCCCACCCAACTCAGGGGTGGCCAACATGACGATGTCCGCACCTAACTTGAGTTCCGAGAACTGGAGAATTTGGTCTCCATTGACATCACTGACCGAAATGAGCGTCGAATCCACCTTGGCCCACTGTGCGATCCATGAAGGCAAGGCGTCAAAATTTTGACCCACCAGCTGACTCATGATTTCAAACTTGACGAGTACGGCCAATGCGGGCGCCGAGATGTACAAGAGCGCAATAAAAAACAAGGACCAAGCCACAGACGTTCGGGCCTCCGCGACAGTGGGCGTCGTGTAGAAGCGAGTCAGGAGGTGGGGCAAGCCGACCGTGCCAACCATCAGGCAAAACATCAGAGCAAGAAAATTACGTCTCGACGTTTCAAACTCCCGCTGCTGTTGTGGACTGCCGTCAGGGTCTCCTGCAAAAGGCTTGGCATGTGGCGGCATGCCACCCAGTGGCCTGGCACGATCAAGATTGTCCTGCATGGCGCGTGTCCACCGTTCTCGTGCGGACGCAGAGTCCCGGGGAAGGCCAGCAAGCTCACGCCGCGCAGCGACGATGACAGACTCCTCAGCATGCCGCTCATTTAAAACACGAATTCTCTCTCGCAGCGCGTGGCGCTCCCGCTCCAGTGACGCCTCCACATCAAGCAACTTCGACTCAAATTCACGCGCACGACGGGCGTATTCAGCGATGACTTGCAGCTCGCCGGGCGAGTCCATGAGTCTCTTTTCAAGTTCCGTGATTTTCTGCAACTGCTGGCCATATACAAACGGCGCAAAGGGATTGCCCAGTTGCTTGTAGGCCAGCCATGAAACGGGGATTAAAAAAGCCAGAATCAACACCACATATTGAGTCACCTGAGTCCAGGTCACGGCCCTCATGCCACCCAGGAATGAACAGACCAACACGCCGCCAAGACCCAGCAAAATGCCCACTTCAAACTGAACCCCGGTCATGCGCGAGGTAATCAAGCCCACGCCATAAATCTGGGCAACAACATAGGTGAACGAACAAAGAACAGCCGCAAACGCCGCGATCATTCGGGGCCAGCGCCCCCCAAAACGCGCACCAAAATAGTCAGGAATGGTGTACAGCCCCATCTTGCGCAAGTAAGGTGCCACCAGCAGGGCAACCAGACAGAAACCGCCAGTCCACCCCAACACGTAAACAAGGCCCCCCGGCTGAGATTGCGTAC
>CAZBKX010000837.1:0-2818 GCA_964492535.1 uncultured Rhodoferax sp.
GCCTTCTCCTGTCGGTCTAACGCAATGACCACTGCATGTGCCGTGGCGCCCGCAGCCTGAATGATGGTGATGGATTCACGCACTGCTGTGCCGGCTGACATGACGTCATCCACCACCAGCACCCGTCCCTTGAGCGGCGCGCCCACCAGCGAGCCGCCCTCGCCATGGTCCTTTACTTCCTTGCGGTTGTAGCTAAAGGGGACGTTGCGACCCAGCCGGGCCAGTTCCACAGCCAAGGCTGCTCCCAAGGGAATACCTTTGTAAGCAGGCCCAAAAATCATGTCGAATTCAATGCCACTGGTCAAAAGTCGCTGCGCATAAAATTGCGCCAGTCGTCCGAGTTTGGCGCCATCGTCGAACAGGCCGGCATTGAAGAAATAGGGGCTCATGCGACCTGCTTTGGTTTTGAATTCGCCAAAGCGCAACACGCCGCAATCCACTGCAAACTGTACAAAATCCTGGGCGAGTTCATCCTGCTGCCCCATTGGTTTTGTTTTTGTTATGACACTCTCAGACATGAGGAATTCCTTGTTTAAATTAACCAGCCTCAACCTCAACGGTATCCGCTCTGCCGCATCCAAGGGCCTGGAAGCCTGGCTCACCAAGGCCGAGCCTGATTGTATTTGTGTGCAGGAAGTCAAGGCACAGGCCCCCGATGTGCTGGGCCGCTTTGAGTCTCTGGCAGGCCTCAACGGTTATTTTCATTTCGCCGCGAAGAAGGGGTATTCGGGTGTGGGCGTCTACACCCGGCATGAGCCCAGCGAAGTTCTGGTGGGATACGGTTCCACAGAATTCGATCCAGAGGGACGATACGTCGAACTGCGGTTTGACACCCCTGCCAATAAGCGATCTATCATCAGTTGTTACTTCCCCAGTGGGTCTTCGGGGGATGAGCGCCAGCAGGCCAAATTTCGTTTTCTTGAGGAGTTTTACCCCCACCTGAGCCGACTCAGGGCTGAGCGTGAATTTATTCTCTGCGGAGATGTGAATATCGCGCATCAGGAAATTGACTTGAAGAACTGGAAGGGCAACCGCAAGAACTCGGGATTTTTGCCGGAGGAGCGCGCATGGATGACACGGCTACTGAGCGACGCCGGCGTGGTGGATGTTTATCGGCAATTGCACCCGACCACGACAGACGAAGCGTACACATGGTGGAGTAACCGCGGGCAGGCCTATGCAAAGAATGTCGGGTGGCGGTTGGACTACCACCTGGCGACGAAGGCGCTGGCCAACGGGGCGAGCAAGGTCGACATTTACAAGGGAGAGAAATTCTCCGACCACGCGCCAATCACCATCGAATACGACTGGAGTCTTTGAAGGATCAACTTCGTGGGTTGGGTGTGTCGCTCATTTACCCACGGACATGATTATGTAGGTCTTACCGAAGCAAGCCAATTGCTCCGCCAGCGCAGCTCGCACTGGCAACAACCGTCAATCTGAGCCGCATGGGGAGCCAGGGCTGCAACTTGTATCGGGTGTAGGCACGGCGATCCACTGCGTAAGACACCCACAGTAACGCAGCCAAGAGGCACAACCCAAATGCTGGATCTGGCAGAAGCGCCAGCCATGCAATCAAGCTTGGAATGACACCCCAAGCATAAGATTCAGGATGTTGTTGATGGGTATCTCGCATGGCGAGGCCCCAGTGAATGGCACCTAAAAAACTGGCAATGCTTGCCCCATAGCCGACCAGCGCCAGGCTTATTAGATGCACCGAGATATTTGCTTCTGCGAGCCATATTGCCGCGGCAAGGACTACAAAAGGAATCAATCCACCGTACCCAAGTTGGGTGACCAACGCGGGCACCTTGCCCTCTGTTTGCGATTCAGGGGGCAAAGGTGGCTTGATAGACATAATTCCCAGGTTGGAGTGAGTCGAAGACAACGGTGGTCCGGTAATCATCGATCTTCGTGACAGTTGGTTTGATGCCATCTATCTTGGTTGATTGCACGGTCGCTGTAATGCCGTTTGGCAGTCCATCTGCTCAGGTTTAACAGTAAATAACAATTAATATTCATCGGCAAAGACCGCACGTCAGCCCTTTCGCGGTCATTTCAATAATTGGATAGCGCGCCTCATTGCTGTCACCGTTCCACTGAAAAAATGTGTGATCAGTTCCCCTGGGCTCGCTCGTAGAGTGGTGCTACTTTGGGCAGGTTGCGCTCAATGTCGCCGATGCGCGTGCTCCCGGATGGGTGAGTCGATAGCCATTGTGGAGGTGCACCCCTGCTGGCCGCAGCCATTTTTTGCCACAAGGATACTCCCGCTTTGGGATTGTAACCAGCACGTGCGGCCAGCTCCATCCCGACCAGGTCAGCTTCTGATTCATCGCTGCGGCTGAACTGCAACGTCAGTAATTGGGCGCCATAGTTGGTCACCGACTGACCCAGGCTGCCCAGCCCAAGCACTTGGCCCAGGAGATTTGCGCCAATGCCGGTGGCTGCTGTCTTTCCCATGCGTTCACGGGCGTGTTCGCGAAGAGCATGCGCAATTTCGTGTCCCATGACGCAGGCGACTTCATCGTCAGTGAGCTTGAGTTGCTCCAAAATGCCGCTGTAAAAAGCGATCTTTCCGCCCGGCATACAGAACGCGTTGATTTGCTGGCTGCCAATCAGGTTGATCTCCCATCGCCAATCCCTGGCGCGTGGGTTCCATGGGAGTGAGAACGGAATGATCTTGTTGGCTATGGTGCGCAAGCGTCGCACTTGGGGGTGATCTTTGCCACCCAGCGAGTCTTGGGCAGCGGCGTGTTGCAGCATCTGAGCATACTGTTGAGCGGCGGAGCGCTCCACGCTGTCGGCCGACACCAGCTTG
>CAZBKX010000838.1:0-3136 GCA_964492535.1 uncultured Rhodoferax sp.
TCCGCAAGCCCAAGTGAAAAACCCCGCCAGGCTTGGGGCCTGACGGGGTTGATCGAAATGCAAAGAGAGTGTCTTTGCAAGTTTTTATGGTGGAGCTGGGGGGATTTGAACCCCCGTCCGCAAGCCATGTTCGGGCAGATCTACATGCTTAGTGGTCTGGTTTGAGTCTCGCCACCTGTGTCGCGCAGCCACACGCTGCACAGGACGCCAGCACCCTATTTTCTTGCCCAGGGTTAAGGTACCCAGCCCAAGGCCAGCCGATAAAATTATCTTTACAGCCGGGAGTTCCTAAATTACTTTAGAAACCCCTTGCCCAGCCCATCGGCCTGCTGTTGTAAAGCTCACGGGCAATTAAGCCGCGAGTGCGAAACGTTCGTCGTTTGCAGTTAGTTTTTTTGAATCTGTTTTACGAGCGCATTCAGCTCGACATGCACCACACCGCGTCCGAACCCACGTCGAAACCAATGCAGCCCCTCGGGTTATATTTTAGGCCTTCCCAAGCAATTGCAAGAGCGCCCCCGGAAAATTTATGGTCGCATGGGCACCCCATTGCATCGGATCAGTCTTTTGGCCCAGGTAACCATAGGTCGCAGCGACCGTACCCATGCCAGCGGCCAGTCCTGCAACAATGTCACGTTCATCGTCACCGACGTACAGGCAGCGAACCGGATCAATACCGATTTGCTGAGCAGCCTCCAGCAAAGGCGCTGGATGCGGCTTGGCATGAGGGGTGGTGTCACCGCTAACGATCGTTCGAGCCGATACAAACAAGGGCATGGCGCGTGTTAGCGGGACTGAGAACCGAGCAGACTTGTTGGTCACAACACCCCAAGGCAGCGCAATGGCTACCAAGTGGGCGATCAGTTCCGAGACGCCCTCAAAGGCATAGGTCCGCTGGGTCATGCATTGCTCGTAATTTATGAAAAACTCTTCACGCAAAGCCAAAAAATCCGGGTGCTCTGGAGTGAACCCAAATGCGACACCAATCATCCCACGCGCACCTGCGCCCGCCATGGCGCGGTAGTCGGCCAATGGCAACGGCTCCAGCTGCCGATCGACGCGCATTTTGTTTGCCGCTGCCCCCAAGTCAGGGGCGCTGTCGATGAGCGTCCCATCAAGATCAAAAAGAATCGCTTGCACGCCGGCAAACTGGTGGGAAGCGCCAATCATCAAGCTAGGCCTGCCGGCTTCTGGGTGGCAAAGAGGTAGTTGACGCTCGTATCGTCGTTCATCCAGTAGCGCTGGGTAAGCGGGTTGTACGCCATGCCACGCGTTTGCTGCAAATCGAGTTCAGCAGAACGGCAAAAGCCTGCCAGTTCACTGGGTCGGATCATCTTGGCATATTCGTGGGTGCCACGAGGCAACAAGTTGAGAACGTACTCTGCCCCCACAACGGCGAACAAAAAAGACTTTAGGCTTCGGTTCAAGGTTGAGAAAAAAACCCAACCGCCTGGTTTGACCAGTGCAGCGCATGCCCGAACGACTGAAGAGGGGTCAGGCACATGCTCCAACATCTCCATGCAAGTCACCATGTCATAGCGACCGGCTGACTGCTCGGCCAATGTCTCGGCACTAATTTCGAAGTATTCAACGTTGGGGGTTTGTGCTTCAAGGGCGTGTAGCTGCGCGACCTTGAGCGCCTTGATGGAGAGATCGATGCCCGTGACCTTGGCACCGGCACGGGCCATGGCATCTGCAAGAATGCCTCCGCCACAACCTACGTCCACAACCTGCAGTCCGCTCAACGGAGATAGCCCATTGATCCACTCCAGTCGCAATGGATTGATTTGATGAAGGGGCCGAAACTCTCCGTCCTTGTCCCACCACCGGTGCGCGAGGTTGGAAAATTTCGCCAATTCGGCCGGATCTGCATTCAGAGTGGTGTTCATTTAGAGATTATGAATGGGTGAGCGGTTCGGCATGCGCCAAGGGATTTGGCAAGCTTCTGTTTTTGCGGAATGGCCAACAAAAAACCCTGCCAAGGCAGGGTTTTTTATTGTCAAGACCTATCGGCCTTGAACATGGTTTTTGTGCCAATTACTTGTTGGCGCGGGTACCAACCACTTCGATTTCTACGCGACGGTTCTTGGCGCGACCTTCAGTGGTCTTGTTGTCAGCAACAGGTTGCTTCTCGCCTTTGCCTTCAGTGTAAACACGGTTCTTTTCGATGCCCTTGGACACCAGGTAAGCCTTGACAGCTTCGGAACGCTTCACCGACAGGCTTTGGTTGTAACCATCGGTACCCACAGCGTCGGTGTGTCCGACAGCAATGATCACCTCTAGGTTGATACCTTTGACTTTTCCAACCAGGTCATCGAGCTTGGCTTTACCTTCTGGCTTGAGCACTGCTTTGTCAAAGTCAAAGAACGCATCAGCAGCATAAGTGACTTTGGTGGCGGCCGGAGGCACCGGGGCTGGAGCTGGAGCTGGAGCTGGAGCGGGCGCTGGAGCCACAGGCGCAGCTGCCGGAGCAGGCGCAGGCGCAGGTGCCGCCTTTGGCGCAACGATCGCACCATCACAGCCAACAGCGGCGGTGGCAGGTGTCCAGTTGGCATCGCGCCAGCACAACTCATTTGTACCATTTTTCCAGGTGATGCCGTTGGCGCTCACCCAGTTATCGACGGTCTGAGCGCCGGCTGCTGTTGCGAGTGCTGCGGTAGCAAACAACATTGCCACTTTATTTAATTTCTTCATGGTTCTCCTTGAGGGAAAAAGCCGCAGCAGCGCTGCGAATAATTACGGGACGTTCTAGATGCCTATCATCTAAAACGGTTCAGCAATTGTGCCACAGCGCTATTGCGCCTTGAGCACCAATCAGGGCTACAGCATTTGCTACAACAAAAAGAGCCGAAAAAAAACAACAAGTCGTTGCCCTTTAGCCACATAGATCATTCTTTGGACGCCATTAGAATCAAAGGTTGCTTTTGAATTTGCCCTAGCTGCGAGCGCCCCATGACCCAATTCGCCAAAGAAACCTTGCCCATCAGCCTTGAAGAGGAGATGCGGCGCAGCTACCTTGATTACGCTATGAGTGTGATCGTCGGACGCGCCTTGCCAGACGCCCGGGACGGGCTCAAGCCAGTGCACAGGCGGGTCTTATTTGCCATGCACGAACTCAACAACGACTGGAACCGTC
>CAZBKX010000839.1:0-2276 GCA_964492535.1 uncultured Rhodoferax sp.
AAAAAGGATTGCGCTGCTTATTTGACCCCGTCGGGTTGAAGGGTTCGTCTTGCATTCATGGCCACAAATATTCTCACCAAAATCTTCGGCAGTCGCAATGACCGCCTGCTCAAACAGTACCGAACCGGCGTTGTGCGAATCAATGCGATGGAGGTTGATCTTGAAAATTTGTCCGACGACGCGCTGCGTGCCAAGACACTGGAGTTCAAGGCCCGGGCGGAAAAGGGCGAGACACTGGATTCGCTCTTGCCCGAGGCATTTGCGGTGGTGCGGGAGGGCTCAAAGCGGGTGATGAAAATGCGTCACTTCGACGTGCAGATGCTCGGTGGGATGTCTTTGCACAACGGGAAGATCTCCGAGATGGGCACGGGTGAAGGTAAAACGCTGACGGCCACGCTGCCGGTTTACCTCAATGCCTTGACTGGCAAGGGTGTGCATGTGGTCACAGTGAATGACTACTTGGCCAACCGAGATGCCCAATGGATGGGCAAGCTCTACAACTTCCTGGGTTTGACAGTGGGCATCAATTTGCCCAATATGCCCCGCGAAGAAAAACAGGCCGCCTACCGTGCTGACATTACTTATGGCACGAATAACGAATATGGTTTCGATTACCTGCGGGACAACATGGTTTACGAGGCTGCCGACCGGGTGCAGCGGGGCCTGAATTACGCAATTGTGGACGAGGTGGATTCGATCCTGATTGATGAGGCCCGCACGCCGTTGATCATCAGTGGTCAGGCCGAAGACCATACAGATCTGTATCTTGCAATCAATAAAGTTGTTCCCTTATTGGTCAAACAGGAGGGCGAGGAGGACCCGCGTACGGGGGGGGGTATCACCAAGCCCGGTGACTTTACTCTGGACGAGAAGACCCGCCAGGTGTTTTTAACCGAGCAAGGCCATGAAAGCGCCGAAAAAATTCTCTTTGAGTTGGGCTTGATTCCAGAGGGCGCAACGCTCTACGACCCAGCCAATATCACCTTGATGCACCACCTGTACGCAGCCTTGCGTGCCAACCACCTCTACCACCGGGATCAACATTATGTGGTGCAGGAGGGCGAAGTGGTGATTGTGGATGAGTTCACTGGTCGCTTGATGTCGGGACGCCGGTGGAGTGAGGGGCTACATCAGGCCGTCGAGGCCAAAGAGAGTGTGGGCATTCAGCCTGAAAACCAGACCATGGCGTCTATCACTTTCCAGAACTACTTTCGCCTGTACAGCAAACTGGCGGGCATGACAGGGACGGCTGACACAGAAGCCTATGAGTTTCAGGAAATCTACGGCTTGGAAACCGTGGTCATGCCGCCGAACCGCCCCAGCAAGCGTGTGGATCAACTTGACCGTGTTTATAAGACGACACGTGAAAAATACGAGGCTGCCATTGCAGATATTCGTGAGTGCTACGAGCGCGGCCAGCCCGTTCTGGTAGGTACCACTTCCATTGAGAACTCGGAGATCATCGCTGACCTGCTGCAGAAAGAGAAGCTGCCGCACCAGGTGCTGAATGCCAAGCAGCATGCGCGTGAAGCGGACATCGTTGCCCAAGCTGGCCGGGCGAAGATGATCACCATCGCCACCAACATGGCGGGTCGGGGAACCGACATTGTCTTGGGCGGCAATATCAGCCAAGCGCTTGAAGCGGTGGAGGGCGACGAGTCCTTGAGCGCCGACCAGAAGAAAGCGCAAGTCGATGCCATTCGGTCTCAATGGCAAAAGGACCATGAGCAAATCAAGGCCTTGGGCGGCTTGCGCATCATTGCGACCGAACGCCATGAGTCGCGTCGTATTGACAACCAATTGCGAGGCCGTTCGGGCCGGCAGGGGGATCCGGGTTCTTCCCGTTTCTACCTGAGTTTGGATGACTCACTCATGCGCATTTTTGCGGGCGACCGGGTGAGGGCGATCATGGATCGCCTCAAGATGCCGGATGGTGAAGCGATCGAGGCAGGTATTGTGACGCGCAGTATTGAAAGCGCCCAACGCAAGGTTGAAGCGCGCAACTTTGACATGCGCAAGCAATTGCTGGAGTACGACGATGTGTCCAACGACCAGCGCAAGGTGATCTATCAGCAACGCAATGAGATTTTGGATGCTACGGACTTGGCGGGTCAAATCACGTCATTGCGCGAGGGCTGTTTCCAGGATTTGGTACGCCAGTACGTGCCCGCCGAATCTGTAGAGGAGCAGTGGGACGTTGCGACGCTGGAAAAGACCCTTGCTGATGAATGGCAGGTGGTTTTGCCTTTGCAGCAACAGGTGAGCGCAGCAAGTGC
>CAZBKX010000840.1:0-6076 GCA_964492535.1 uncultured Rhodoferax sp.
TCGATTTAATCAGCTTTGGCACCAGCGCCCCCAACTTAGGCAGCCATGCCACGGTAAGCCGGGTGCGCCTGCTCGCAGAGCAGCCCACGCCGCAAACGCGGGACGACAGCGTCACCCTGGCCGAAGACACGGTGGCACAAATCATTGCCCTGGCCAATGATGTGGATGCCAACCAGCAGGGCGTCGCACCCGTGATGCTAACGGGCCCCTTGCATGGCCAAGTGGTGGTCAATGCCGATGGCAGCTTTGGCTACACGCCAGACGCCAACTACTTTGGCACTGATAGCTTTAACTACCAAATAAACCAATAGGCTAGTGCAGAGGGCAGTGCCGGTGTGCAAAGCAATGTGGCCACCGTCAGCATCACCGTCACCCCGGTGAACGATGCACCTGTAGGCAATGACCTGACGGCCACTTTGGCAGAGGATGGCAGCGTCGTGCTCAACCTGCTGGCCTCTGCCAGCGATGTGGACGGTGACTTGCTGACCCTGAGCACGGGCAGTGCCAAGTCCGGCAGCGTAGAGAAGAACGCCAACGGTCCGTATACCTATGTGCAAAAAATGCCAGCTGACCCAACGCGCTGGCACTGGCATTCTCGTCCCAGCGGACTTGGAACACCCCACCCGGCGTAGCAACGCGCAGGTCTCCGCTTTGTTGCGGCTGCACTGCGACGGCGCCCTCGACGGCTTTCACGAGCGCTGTCGGCTCAAAAATAACCATCCCCCGGCAAAGCCGGGGGATGGTTATTTCATGGCCAAGGGCGTCAGCACGCACCCCTCACACCGCTGTGATGCAGTAGCGCAAGATCAACAGCGATGGCTCGCTGTCGGGCTAAAGGCCCCAGTCCTGACTGGACCCAAAGCCAGGCTCTTCTTTTTGCGTCATTGACACTCCCCTTTTTTTCTTGAAGTTGACTGTTTGTATGACAACTTTGACAAGAACTTATCAGAGCGCATGGACATCAATGGGGGTCCGTTCAACGACGTGCGAAACTGCTCTACAAAGACTGCACCTGCGCCATGTCCGGGCGCTGCAGCCAGGCCGCAAACTCATCCGCCAACTGGGTGCTGGCCGCGGTGGCTGCGGTCCAGGCCTTCACCCGACCCGCCAAATCGTGACCATAGTGGGTGAAATCAGTGCGGTCGGGTAACTTGCCGTGAGGCAGGGTTTTGATCCACTCCGGGTTGGGCGCCAGCAAGATCATAGTGTCCAGGAAGTGGGTTGATTTGTGGCGCCAGGTCAGCTGCTTGTCGAGCCAGCCGGGCACCACTGCTTTCTGGAAGTGCGGATACAGAACCAAGCCATTTTTACCGCTAGCCTTCGTATCCATTGATTGGGTAGCTATTATTTTTGAATTATTGCTTTCTGCGGCGTAGTTCAGATGCAGGTGGTAATCGGTCAGGCCGCCATCCCAGTAGGCGCCAGGCGGGGCACCCGGAATGTCGTGAATGGCCTGCAGTACAAAGGGAATGGAGCAGCTGGCCTGCAGGGCAGACTCAAAATTGACGGCACTCAAATCAACCTGGCGCGTGCGGTAGTCCTCGGTGGCAAACGGAAGCGCCGCCTGCTGGGCAGAGAAAACCACACGCTCCAGCAAGGCGCCCATGGCCGGGCGATGCACCGCATTGGCCAGGAACGCGCCCGCATAGCCCAGTGGCGTGCGCCATCGGTGCTCACGCCCCAGCAGGTGTTGCCCGCGCGACGTCACGATATGCAGTCGGTAGCGAGGGTGGTTCAGGATCTCGCCAATTCGGCCAGCAAAAAATGACCGCAGATTACGCCCGAACAGCTCACTTACGAAGGCCGCGCTGGGCCGTTTTTCACCCGTCTGCGCCGGAAAATGCTGGTGAATATAGTCATGCTCCAGCCGACTCAGCGCTGCTGCGGGGTCATTCAGGCAGGCCGTAGCAATACGCCAGGCACCAATGGACGCGCCCACCAAATGCACCGGCTGCGCGCTGGTGGCGAGCCACTCCCCAAAGATGTAGCGGTCCAACGGCCCGAGAATCAGGCCTTTTGGCCCACCGGCCGCCCCCGGCACTGTGCAGATGTCTTGCGGCTGCAGGCCGTTTTTCTGAAGATGGGCCCGCGCAACCGGGCCGGCATAGATCTGAAGTGCGCGCATGGGCTGGCTAGAGGAGCTCACGCCCCGGCGTTTGGGCCAGCCAGTCAATCGGGTCTTGTTGAAGCACCATGTCGATGTCCAAACCCAGCACCTCGCCCACCGGGCCCGGAAACGTCACCGCCAGGGCCCTGGAGGACAGTTCGGCCCCGAGGGCCCGGGCGCGCCAACTGGCGAGGTGAATGACACCGGCCAACGGCTCGTAGGCATCGTTCTCGAACGGCTCAATCTGGTACGCCAGGGCGTCCACGATGGTTTGCGGAAAGTGCCATTGCTGCGCATAACCGGCTCCCACCTGGGCGTAGCAAAACCCGAACACCCGGGTCTCGGCCCGGCCGCGGCGCAGGTCCAGCGGGGGCACTTCCGCATCCAGCGCGGCCACCGCCTGCGGACTGCCCATGTGAAGGGCCAGCTCCCCCACGGCATGAATCAGCCCGGCAGTGAACGCGGCCTGCTGGTTTTGCCGCACCAGGCCGGCCAAGGCACGCGCCACCTTCGCCACATTGAGGCTGTAGGCCCAAAACTGCGGCAGGTGAATGCCCGGGACGGTCTTGAATGAGGCGCCTGCCGCTGCAGCCACCGCCATAGTGCGCACCTGCGACAAGTCGACCAAGGCCAATGCTTCGGACACACTGTGCACCTTGCCGGAGAGCTTGAAGAAGCCCGAATTGGCCAGCTGAAGCAAGCGCGTGGTCAGTGCCGGGTCGGTGCTGATGTGTTGAGTAATCTTGCGCAAGTCGGGCGCCGGACGCTCCAGTTCGCTGAGCAAGAGCGCAGCGACCTTGGGAATGCTGGGCAGCACAAACTGCGAGGCCAGCAAGGTCTTCAGATCCATGGCGGCTCCAATGAGGTCAGCCGTACAGGCGCTACTGCCCCAGACCTTTGAGTTTGGCAAAGGCTGACGACATGGCGTTGGATTGCGATGCTTGCTGCTGCGGAGCACCCTGGCCCGGGCGGCCACGCTGGTTGTGGGTAGCGCCCTGAAAACGGTTGTCGCCCGCGCTGCCCTGCCGGGCGGGCGCGGCACCCAGCTTCATAGTGAGCGCAATGCGCTTGCGGGCCACATCGACCTCCACCACCTGGACCTTGACGATGTCGCCGGTTTTGACGATCTCGCGCGCGTCGCTCACAAACTTGTGCGCCAACTGGCTGACATGCACCAGGCCGTCTTGGTGCACGCCCAGGTCCACAAAGGCACCAAAGGCCGCCACGTTGCTCACGGTGCCTTCCAGAATCATGCCCTCTTTCAGGTCCTTGATGTCCTCCACACCGTCATTGAAGCGGGCCACCTTGAAGTCAGGGCGCGGGTCACGGCCAGGCTTTTCCAGCTCGCCCAGAATGTCCTTGACCGTGATCACACCGAACTTGTCGTTGGCAAACAGCTCGGGTTTGAGGGTCTTGAGCATGTCGGCACGGCCCATCAGCTCGGCCACCGGTTTGGCGGTTTTGGCAATGATTTTTTCGACCACCGGGTAGGTCTCGGGGTGCACGCCGGTCATGTCCAGCGGGTTGTCACCCCCGCGAATGCGCAAAAAGCCTGCGCATTGCTCAAAGGTCTTGGCGCCCAGGCCGGTCACCTGCATCAACTGCTGGCGGTTGTTGAACGCGCCATTGGCCTCGCGCCAGCGCACCACGGCCTTGGCCACACTGGCGCTGAGCCCCGACACGCGCGAGAGCAGCGGTACGCTGGCGGTGTTGAGGTCCACACCGACCGAGTTCACACAGTCTTCCACCACGGCTTCCAGGGTCTTGGCCATTTCGCTCTGGTTCACATCGTGCTGGTACTGGCCCACACCGATGGACTTGGGGTCGATCTTGACGAGCTCGGCCAACGGGTCTTGCAGCCGGCGGGCAATGCTGGCGGCACCGCGCAGGCTCACATCCACATCCGGCATTTCTTGCGAGGCAAATTCGCTGGCGGAGTAGACCGAGGCGCCCGCCTCACTGACGACGACCTTCTCGATCTTCGCGTCGGTCGCGAGCTGCTGGAGGCGCTTGATCAGGTCGGCCGCCAGCTTGTCGGTCTCGCGGCTCGCCGTGCCATTGCCGATGGCGATCAAGTTGACGCCGTGCTTTTCGCACAGCTTGCCCAGGGTGTGCAGCGAGCCCTCCCAGTCTTTGCGGGGCTCGTGCGGGAACACGGTGGCGGTCTCGACCAGCTTGCCGGTCGTGTCGACCACGGCCACCTTGACGCCGGTGCGAATGCCGGGGTCCAGCCCCAGCACCACGCGCGGGCCCGCCGGGGCGGCCAGCAGCAGGTCGCGCAGGTTGTCGGCAAACACCTTGATGGCGACTTTTTCAGCGTCTTCACGCAGGCGGGTGAACAGGTCGCGCTCGGTGGACAGGCTCAACTTGACGCGCCAGGTCCAGGCCACGCACTTGCGGATCAAATCATCGGCAGGGCGCGCCTTGTGGCTCCAGCCCAGCTTGAGGGCAATGCGCCCCTCGGCCAGGGACACCACGGGTGTTGAAGCTTTTTTAATAGCATCGGAGGCATTAGATACGCCGGCTGGAGCGCTATTTTTCTCAAAAGCATCGGGCAGGAGCAGTTTGGCGTCCAAAATCTCCAGCCCACGGCCCCGAAACACGGCCAGGGCCCGGTGCGAGGGAACGCGGCCAATGGGCTCGTCGTAGTCAAAATAATCCCGAAACTTGGCGACATCGGCATTGTTTTCATCCTTGCCGGCCATGAGCTTGCTGTGAAACAGGCCCTCATGCCACAACCACTCGCGCAGGTCTTGCACCAGAGCCGGGGTCTCGGCCCAGCGCTCGCTCAGCAAGTCGCGCACGCCGTCCAGCACGGCTTGCACGGTTGAGAAATCAGGCTGCTTGTCTTCGCCCTCCACCACCGGGCGCATGGGAATGACATAAGCCAAGGCTTCGTCAGCCGGCACCAACGCAGGGTTGGCAAACAGGGCGTCGGCCAACGGCTCCAGTCCTGCCTCGCGGGCCATTTGGCCCTTGGTGCGGCGCTTGAGTTTGAAGGGTAAATACAGGTCTTCGAGCTCCTGCTTGGTGGCCGCACCCACCAGGGAGGCCAGCAGCGCGGGCGTCATCTTGCCCTGCTCCTCAATGGCCTTGATGACCGTTTGCAGGCGGTCGGCCAACTCACGCAGGTAACTCAGGCGCGCTTCAAGTTCACGCAGCTGGATATCGTCCAGCCCGTCGGTAACTTCCTTGCGGTAGCGCGCGATGAACGGCACGGTGGCGCCACCGTCCAGCAGGTCCACGGCGGCCTGCACTTGTTTGGGTTGAACACGGATTTCCTGCGCGATTTGCGCGATGATTTTCTGCATGGCGATCTGACTCACCCCCTCAGGGGTCTCTACATGAATGGAAGCACGTGAGTTTGCCACATGGCTTTGTCCGTGCGGCCCCTGCAACGCAGGCACACACCGTCAGAAGAAACCTGACACGCGCATGCACACAACCTGACAAGCGCCATATCGGTACGCTGACTCAAGAATGCGGCGCTGAAATCTACAGTCGATTTCAGCGCAAAAGGCACGAACGGCCTCAAGCCCCCCAGGCTCGATCTGACACTTACAAGGAGTTAACGCATGATTGTTTCCGGCACCCCCACCCTATTTAGAGCTCCGCAGGTCGAGTTGCATCAACATGGTGTGTTTGCTGTGAACGATGCATCCCAGACCGAGGAATGCCTGCCGTTCACGGTGCGTCTGGTCCAAAACCACCACGACTTGAGCAAGGCCGTGGCCATTCGCTACAGCGCTTATGGACGGCATATGCCTGAAGTTGCCAGCACGCTGCAGGCCCCGGAGACGGCTGACACCGAAGACGGCACAGTGGTCTTGCTGGCGGAGTCAAAACTGGACGGGTCGCCCTTGGGATCACTACGCATCCAGACCAACCGGTACAAACCCCTCAGCCTTGAGAAGTCCGTTGATTTACCAGGCTCGTTTAATGCACTGTCCCTGGCCCAGGTCAGCCGGC
>CAZBKX010000841.1:0-4861 GCA_964492535.1 uncultured Rhodoferax sp.
GACATGGTGTAGCCGCCGGGGGTTTGCCAGTGGCGCAGGGGGGCTTGCTGCACCACAGACTCAATGGCTTGCAGCAGCGCGGCTTCCTCCTCGCGAGCAAAACCGTGCAGCAGCACAGCGCCGGGCGCAAGGGGCGTCAGCGCTTCTTCAGGGGGCAGGCTGTCAAACAGGTCCATGGGGAGGCACCTGCCACAGCAGCGACACAGGTGCGGCATGCAGCTTTTCGTCAAACGGGGTGATGCGGTCGTGGTCGTGCAACACCAGACCCTGCACAAACTGATCCCCGACAGCCTCTTGCAGTTTGCGCAGGCCGCGCAGGTCTTGGGGGCGCACCGTGGCGCTGGCTTTGACCTCAATGCCAATGACGCGCCCGCGCCGGTCTTCCAGAACCAGATCCACCTCGTCTTGCTCTTTGGTTCTGAAGTGGGAGATGCGCAGGCGCTTCTGTGACCAGGTGGTGAGCTTGAAGACCTCGGACACCACAAAATTCTCCAGCAAAGGTCCGTAGGCGGTGCGGTCTTTTTGCAATTGGGCCGCGGTGACTTCGCGCAGCGCTGCCAGCAAACCGGTGTCCAGAAAATGAAGCTTGGGTGTTTTCGTGAGGCGGCTCACCGCGTTGCTGGACCAGGGCGGGACTTGGCGCGTCAGAAACAGGCGTTCCAGGATGCCCACATATTTTTGCGCTGTGGGCGTGGTGAGCCCGAGGGCAGCGCCATAGCTGCTGTGGTTGACCAGCTGTCCGGCGTGGCCGGCCAACACGTCGAGCAGACGCGGCAAACGGTCAAGCTGGTCGATGTGGGCGATGTCGCGCACATCCCGGTCCAGAATGAGCGCCACATAGTCTTGCAGCCAAGCCTGGCGGCGGTTGACGCTGGTGCGGCGCAGCGCCTCGGGGTAACCGCCCTTGAGCACGCAATCCATCAGGTCGTCACCCACCAGCGGGTTGACCACGGCGGGCAAACCGGCGCCGTCAAACAAACGGTCCAGCAGGTCACCGGGGGTACCCGCCAGTTCGGCCTGGGCAAAGGGCAGCAGGGTGATGACTTCGAGCCGGCCTGCCAAGGAGTCGGCCACCATGGGCATGGCCATGAGGTTGGTTGAGCCGGTCAACAGAAAGCGCCCCGGCGTTGGGTCTTTGTCCACACTCTCCTTGATGGCCAGCAACAGGTCTGGCGCGCGCTGCACTTCGTCAATGACGGCTTGTTTCAGGCCACGCACAAAACCGGCAGGGTCTGACCGCGCTGCCGCCAAGGTGGCGGGGTCGTCCAGCGTGAGGTAGGGGCGCTCCAGGCTTGCATACAGCCGCGCCAGCGTGGTTTTACCCGCCTGCCGCGGCCCGACGACCAGCACCACGCGTGTGTCTTGCAAGGCGGTTGCGATCTTGCCCTGAACATGGCGGGTGATGGCGGTGCTGGATGTGGGTGGTACAGAGTTCATGGCTTGGTCGCTACGGGTGAACATATGTGACTAATTAAAACTCAAAAGCCGACCAATTTAAATCAAAAATGCTTAACCAGGTGAAATATGCATCATAAATTGCACCTGATTTGATATCAACAAACCATTTAAACACGCCGGCTGAAGCCCGATTTGATGTCAATTTTTGTCTGTGCCAGATTACCGGTCGGATCCAGCGGCCCGGACGGGGGTGCAGGGGTCACGGGCACTGCGGGCGGCTGCGGCTGCGCAGGCACTTCGGACGCGGGCGTGGTCATGGGCTCGGCGGGTGGGTTAACCATCAACTCGGCAGGCGGCAGGTCTTCGGCAGGTGGTGCCGGCCGAGGGTCACGGTTGTCACGCGGGGTTGGGGGCGGTGAAGCGGGCTGCAGCGCGGGTTTGAAGACGCTCTGCAGCCAAACAGTCAAACGCTCCCGCAGCTGGCTGAAAAAGCCCTCTGGTGGGGCTGCAAACTTGGCGCGGGGGTCGATCACGCGGGCGCGCAGGGCTTGTGCCGTGAAGTTGCCCACGATCGGCAAGGCGCTGTTGGCGCCCTGGCCCCAGTAGTCGCTGCGCAGCGTCACGCGGCCGTCGTTAAAGCCCACCCAGGCACCCGCTACCAGTTGGGGGTGCATCAGGATGAACCAGCCATCGGCGTTGCCTTGCGTGGTGCCGGTCTTGCCGGCCACGTCGGCGCGGATGCCAAAGCGGCTGCGAATGGCACTGCCCGTGCCTTTGTCCACCACGCTACGCAGGGCATCCAGCAGGCTGTGGTTGACCTCGGGCGACAGCACGACTTCAGCCGCTGCCGGGGCGAACTCGGCCAGCACCTCGCCCTGGCGGTTTTCAATGCGGGTGACCAGCACCGGGGCCAGGTAGCCCCCTCCATTGGCCAGGGTGCCGTAGGCGTTGACCATCTCGAAGAGGCTCACCGGGCTGGTGCCCAAGGCCAGCGAGGGCACCAACTCCAGCGGGCTGGCACGCACACCCATGGCCCGCGCCAGTTTGGCGACCCGGGCCGGGCCCACACTTTGCATCAGCTGCGCGGTGATGGTGTTTTTGGAATACGCCAGGCCGTCGCTCAGGGTGACCGGGCGGCCGCTGGGCGGCGTGGCGTCGCTGGGGCGCCAGATCTCACCACCCCTGAGCGGGATTTCCACGGCCTGGTCGACCAGGATGTCATCGGGGCTGGCGCCTTTGTCAAACGCGGCGCCGTAGACAAAGGGCTTGAAGGTGGAGCCGGGCTGGCGCCGGGCCTGCTGCACATGGTCAAACGGGTCTTGCTGAAAATCGCGGCTGCCCACCCAGGCGCGGATCTGGCTGGTTTGGGGGTCCAATGCCATGAAGCCGGCTTGCACGCGGGTTTTTTCAAGGCGCAGGCGACCCATGAAGACGGCGTCAAGCATCAGCTTCTTCAACGCCTCCGGGGCGCTGAGCCCACTCGCCAGTGCGTTGCGGTAATCAGGCGTCTCGCGCACAAAAGCTTGCACCAGAGCGCTTTTTTCGCCCCAAACGGCGCGCGGCCGCCAGGCGGTATCGGCCAGGGCCTGCAGCTGGTCACCCTGGCGCGCCACAGCTTGATTAGCCAGGGTTTGCAGGCGCGAATCAATCGTGGTGTGCACCACGAGGGCGTCGGTGTAAATGTTGTAGTTGTTGCGGTCCGCCCATTCAATGAGCCATTTGCGCAGCGCCTGGGCAAAGTGCGGGGCGGGGCCGGTGGGTTCGATCTGGCGCTCAAAGTCGATGCGCAGCGGACGGGCCTTGAGGGTCTCAAAGCGGCTGGCGTCAAGCTGCCCGCGCTTGACCATTTGCGCCAGCACGGTGTTGCGACGCTGCACGGCGCGCTCGGGGTTGAGCACCGGGTTGTAGTAGCTGTTGCCCTTGAGCATGCCCACCAGCGTGGCGCTCTCCAGCACGTCAAGCTCCTTGGCGGACTTGTCAAAGTAGGTGCGCGCCGCCATCTCAATGCCAAAGGCGTTGTAGAGAAAGGGCACGGTGTTGAGGTAGGTCGCCAGAATCTCAGGCTTGCTGTAGAGGGCCTCGATCTTCAGCGCGGTGATGGCTTCCTTGAGCTTGCGGGTGAGCGTAGGCGCGCGCCCCACTTCTTGCGGATACAGGTTGCGCGCCAGTTGCTGTGTGAGGGTCGAGCCGCCCTGACGGTTGCCTGAGAAGGTGCTGAGCGCAGCCGACGCCGTGCGCCGCCAGTCCAGGCCAAAGTGATCATAAAAGCGGTGGTCTTCGGTGGCAATGAGCGCCGCCAGCACCGACGGCGCCACGTCCTCCAGCGGCACCCAGGCGCGATTGGCCCATTTGAATTCGGTCAGCAACTGGCCGTCGCTCGACAGCACTTGCGCGGGCTGCTCAAACCGGGCCTTGCGGATGTCGCTGATGCCCGGCGTGAACGGGATCAGCACCAGCACACACAGCAGAAACAGCGCCGGCCCGGCTGCCAGTGCCCACGCCAGCTCGCGCCGGGTTGGGCGGCGAAGGCGCTGGAGTTGCTCGACGGCCAGAATTTTGAGTTGGGAAAGTTGAATCAAAGAAATCACAAGGCAAAGCCACAAGAAGGCCGGGATTGAGATTTTGCGCCAGCAGGCAACAGGGCTCGGATTTTTATGTAACCAGAAGGCTCAGCCTACATCCCTCAAGACCGTCCGCATCAAATCGCGAACTTTCGGAAGCATGGGGCTGTTGCTGCGTGAGGCCATGGTAACCAGGCCAAAACGGGCCTTGGTGTTGAATGCCGGGGTCACAGGCAGCTCGATCAAATCAGGGGCCGACGCGCGAATGGTCAGCACCACGGCGCCGCTGGCGCTCGCCACGTCGAGCAAGCTCGATATCTCTTCGCACCGCAGGTTAACCAGTTGCGCGGGATGGACTTGCGGACCAAAGCGCTCCATCAAGATGCGCGCCACCTCGTCGCTCAAGGGGGTGGAGGCAATGGGGTAGCCCGACAGCATGGCGAAGGTCACGCTGCGGTGTTGGGCCAGCGGGTGACCCGGTCGGCACATGAAGGTGCCCGACATCTCATGCATCGCCTCCACTTTCAGGTCAGCGCACGGCTGGAGCGAACGACTATCCAGAATCAATGCATCCAGCACGCGGTCCCGCAGGGCCTGCACCAGCAGCGTGGTGCTGCCGCGTGAAATATAGCAATCGCGATTCAAAATGCAGCCAAGACGCTGGGTTTTGATTCACCCCAAGAGCGAGAATGTGAGGATGCAAGATTTCCTCAGTCCCACCCAACGATCCTCCCTGAAATCGGCCCACAGGATGGAGCGTAATCGAAAAATTGGCGATCGGATGAAAGTCGTATTGCTTGCCAATCAAGGGGAGAGTTTTGCCGAGATAGCCAAGTTTTTGTTCATCGACGAGCAGGCAGCCCGCAGGCACCTGAAAGACTATTTCGATAAGGACAAAACAG
>CAZBKX010000842.1:0-1619 GCA_964492535.1 uncultured Rhodoferax sp.
CGGGGATGCCCAGCTTGCGGCTCTTGTGCGCGCCGATGGCGAGCACCACGGCGTTGAACCCTTCACGGTCCAAGAGGTCGTCGATGATGAAGTCCCGGCCCAGGCCGCGGTTGCAGACGATCTCCACCCCGGCCCGACGGATGTTGTCGATCTCCTGGTTGAGGACGTCCCGCGGCAGGCGATATTCCGGGATGCCCACCGCCATCATCCCTCCCGGCACCGGCAGGGACTCGAAGACCGTCACCCCGTAGCCGGTTTGCGCCAGGCGCAGGGCGGCGGTGAGTCCGGCCGGGCCCGATCCGATCACGGCCACTTTTTCGGTTTTGGCCACCTGAGGCCGCATGGGGTGCCAGGGGGCGGCCGTCTCGTGGTCGGCCATGAAGCGCTTGATGGCGCGGATGCCGACCGGCGTGTCGATGTCGCCCCGCCGGCAGCGCTGCTCGCAGAAGGCCGGGCAGACCCGGCCGCAGATATGGGCGAAGGGGTTGCGCTCCCGGTGCACGGCGAGGGCCTCGGCGAAGCGCCCCTCGGCCGCCAGGCTCACGTAGGCCGGCACGTCCACGCCGGCCGGGCAGGCGTTCAGGCAGCGCGCCGGCACGAGCTCCTTGCAGGCCCCGGCCGGGCATCGGTGGTCCTCGATGTGGGCGATGAACTCGTGCTCGAAGTAGCGCAGGGCCGCCATGACCGGCCCTGGGGTGAGCTGACCCAGGGCACAGAGCGCGGCGGTATCCATGCCCGCCGCGATTTTGCGGATCTTGTCAAGATCCTCGTGCCGCCCCTGGCCGGCGCAGATGCGGGTCAGGATGTCCAGCATGCGCTTGCCGCCCGCGCGGCAGGGCACGCACTTGCCGCAGCTCTCCGCGGTGGCGAAGGTCAGGAAAAACTTGGCGAACTCGACCATGCAGGTGTCTTCGTCCACCACGATCATGCCGCCCGAGCCCATGACCGCGCCCACGTCCCGCAGCGAGTCGAAGTCGACCTTGACGTTCAGGAACTGCGGGGGGATGCAGCCCCCGAGGGGCCCGCCGGTCTGGACGGCCTTGAACTGCCGGCCGCCGAGGATGCCGCCGCCGATGTCGTAGATGATCTCCCCCAGGGTGATGCCCATGGGCACTTCGACGAGGCCGGTGTTCTTGACCTTGCCGGTCAGGGCGAAGATGGCCGTCCCCGGGCTGCGCGGGGAACCGATGGCGGCGAACCACTCAGCCCCGTTCAGGATGATCTGGGGCGACATGGCGTAGCTCTTGACGTTGTTGAGATTGGTGGGCTTGCCCCATAGCCCCGCCACGGCCGGGAACGGGGGCCGCGGCCGGGGCTCGCCCCGCCGGCCCTCGATCGAGGCGAGCAGGGCCGTCTCCTCGCCGCAGACGAAGGCGCCGGCGCCCTCCTTGACGATGAGATCGAAGCTGAACCCCGAGCCCAGGATGTTCTCCCCGAGCAGCCCGTACTCGTGCCCCTGCGCGATGGCCACGTGCAGTCGCTTCACGGCCAGGGGGTATTCCGCCCGGCAGTAGATGTAGCCCTGGCGGGCGCCGATGGCATAGCCGGCGATGGTCATGCCTTCGATCAGGCTGTGGGGGTCGCCCTCGATGATGCTGCGGTCCATGAAGGCCCCGGGG
>CAZBKX010000843.1:0-2618 GCA_964492535.1 uncultured Rhodoferax sp.
CAAGAATCCGCCAGCGCAGTCAGCCTGGGCGATGCGCTCCTTGACCAGGTTGATAATCAGGTCGTCGCTGACCAACCCACCGGCATCCATGACTTTCTTAGCTTCAATGCCCAGAGGCGTACCCGCCTTGACAGCAGCGCGTAGCATGTCGCCGGTCGAGATTTGGGGGATGCCGTATTTTTGGCAAATGAAGGTGGCTTGCGTCCCTTTGCCAGCGCCTGGTGCGCCCAACAGAATGAGTCTCATGGTTGTCCTCGGATTGGTTTAATTATTCAGCACCGCAGCCTGCCTTGATTCGACCCGGGCGCGATACTCCATTTGGCTTTGAGAATAGCACAGCACAGGCTGCGCCTGACTTACGTCACGGCTTGCAATTCAAACAGCTTGCGAACCCGTTCCAGGTCTTCGGGGGTGTCAACGCCGCCACCGGGCACGTGGCTTGTGACATGAACTGCAATACGGTAGCCGTGCCACATGGCGCGCAACTGCTCTAGCGCTTCGATGATCTCCAGGGGCGCCGGTGCCAGGCCTGGAAATTGCCGCAAGAAGCTCACCCGGTAGCCATAGATGCCGATGTGGCGCAAAGGCGCCGGGCTGGGCAGCGTACCAGGGTGGTCCCGCCAGTGCGGAATCGCTGCGCGGCTAAATAGCATCGCCTGATTCTGCGCGTCAAGTACGACCTTGACCACGTTGGGATTGATAAAGTCTGGCCGGTTGTCAATGGCATGGGCCGCGGTGCTCATGCTGGCCTGAGGCTGCTGCTCCAGCAACCGGGCTACGGAGTTCACCAGCGCGGGGTCGATCAAGGGCTCGTCACCCTGCACGTTCACCACGATGTCGTTGTCTTGGAGCTGGAGCAAGTCACAGGCCTCGGCCAGGCGGTCACTGCCAGACGGATGATGGGCGCCGGTGAGAACCGCATCAACACCATGTAGAGAACACGCCGACAGAATGGCCGCATCATCGGCGGCAACCACGACGCGCCCGCCCGCCACTGACATCACCCGTTGGGCGACACGCACCACCATGGGCACTCCGGCAATGTCAGCCAGCGGCTTGTTGGGCAGGCGGGTGGACCCCAGGCGCGCCGGGATCAATACCG
Source organism: uncultured Rhodoferax sp. (assembly GCA_964492535.1). Lineage (GTDB taxonomy): Bacteria > Pseudomonadota > Gammaproteobacteria > Burkholderiales > Burkholderiaceae_C > Rhodoferax. The sequence goes on from CAZBKX010000843.1 coordinate 1,103, forward strand.
TGAAGCTCACAATCCCAACTCCTCGTCGGTCATGGGGCGTGCCTCGGATTCCAGTAAAACGGGAATGCCGTCTCGCACGGGGTACGCCAGTCGCGCACTGCGGGAGGTCAGTTCCTGCTTTTCGCGGTTGTATTCCAGAGGTCCCTTGGTGACGGGGCAAACCAGCAGTTCAAGAAGTCGTGTGTCCATGGCGCAATGATAGCGGCGGGGGAGGTCGCGTCGCCAGCAAAACGGCCAGTCTTGCGTCAAGTTGAGTCAGGAACTCGGGTTCGGGCGTGAAGATCAGGGGAACGGCCAGCGCGGCCGGTTGAACCGACCAGAGCTTCACCGCATCTTTTTCGGTACAAATAACGGTGTAGCCGGCGTATTCATTGACTTTATAGCCTCTGAAATCATAGTGATCAGGCAGAGCCAGTGTCCGTACCAGTGGCAGCCCTTGGGCGCGTAACATCGAAAAAAAAGCCTCCGGCTTGGCGATGGCAGCGAGCGCCAGCAGGGGCGGGCAGCCTGGCCGGGCCAGATCGCTCAAGGGCACCAGGCTCGCATCGGCTCGCACAGCATAGGGCGCGAGGGTCCGCTGTGCGGTCAGGCCGGCAAATGCAGGGTGCGCGCCAGTGTGCAGCACCAGGTCAACCGGGCGTGGCCAAGGCTCGCGCAGCGGGCCAGCCGGCAACAGCCAGCCGTTGCCAACGCCTCGGTCGTCAAACAAGCAAATCTCCAGATCGCGGGCCAGGGCCAGGTGCTGCAGGCCGTCGTCACACACAATGACTTGCGTGTCGGGGTAATGCGCCAGCAAAGCCCGTGCAGCATCTACCCGTCGGACAGCGACAAAAACAGGGGCGCTGGTGTTGCGTCTAATCAGTGCGGGCTCGTCGCCGACCTCGGGAATCGGGCTATGTTGAAGCACCTCGCAGCAGCCCCTGGCTGTGCGGCCATAGCCTCTTGAAATAACACCCACCTTCAAACCTTGTGCCTGCCAGTGGCGAACCACGGCCATGACCACCGGTGTTTTCCCCGAGCCGCCCACCACCACATTGCCCACCACAACGACCGGGACCGGCAGGTGAGCGACTTGAAGCACACCCCACCGATAGAGGCTGCGTCTGACGGCGCCTGCCGCGCCAAAAAACAAGGCAATGGGCGACAGCAGCCAAGCCAAAGCACCACGTTGCGTCCAGGCGCGGGTCAGGATGCGTTGCAACGCAGGCTCACGCGTTGCCAATGACATGGCGCTATTTGGCGGCGGCGTTGGCCGTCTGGGTCGCAAAGGTGATCTGGTTGAGGCCGGTGCGCCGCGCCGCCTCCATCACGGTGATGACAGCTTGGTGCCGGGCGCTGGCATCGGCGCTGATGATTACCACCGAGTCTTTGCCAGCCTTGGCCCCCTGCAGCAACGCGGCACCCAGCTCTTCGGGGCTGCGGCCCGGGACGTCGATACGGTTCACTGTATAGGCGCCTTCGCTGCTCACGGTGACCAGCACTTCCTTCGGGTAGTCGCGCTGCGCATCGGCGTCGG
>CAZBKX010000844.1:0-2850 GCA_964492535.1 uncultured Rhodoferax sp.
CGCGTTGACGCTGCTGCGTCAAGACCAGCAGTACCTCAAACGCAGCCTGCGAAGTCGCCGCAAAACTGCTGACCGCATCCCCGGTTACAGGGAATCTCTGTTGGGGCTGCAGGCTCGGGGGTAAATGCAATTGCCCTGACCAGAGCATGACCAATGCCAGTAGGCGCCGCCGATCCCACTTGGCGACCATAGCGACCATCAGCGGTGCCTCCAAGCACATCACGAGCGCTGCCGACGAAATGAGCTGCCCGGCTTCGGGCACTGACACGGCCAGCGAACTGCTGATGTCGTTGAGCGTGCCGGGCACCACGATCACTCCTGTGCCGATAACGAAATTACCGAGCAGTAGCGCCCACAAAACCGGGGGGCATGGCATCTGCCGCCACCAGGCACTGCCCGTTCAACGCCGAACCTGCAAGGCGCCCGGGTTGACGATGTTGGTCGGAGTACCTTTGATGAAGTTGATCACGTTGTCAAAAGCTGCGCCAAAGTACAACTCGTAACTGTCTTGTTCCACGTAGCCAATATGGGGCGTACAGATGCAATTCTCAAGCCGCAACAGGGCGTGGCCCTGCAGAATCGGCTCGGTTTCAAAGACGTCGATGGCAGCCAGACCGGGCCTGCCGCGGTTGAGGGCACTGATCAGTGCCTCGGGCTCGATCAATTCAGCACGCGAGGTGTTGACCAGCAGCGCAGTCGGCTTCATGCGCCCGAGATCATCCGCACGGACGATGCCCTGAGTTTCTTCGGTCAACCGCAGGTGCAGGGTCAACACATCGCACTGGGCAAAAAAATCATCGCGACTTGCAGCTGCCTCAAATCCGTCCAGAATAGCCCGCTCCAGTGAGGGCGGGCGACCCCAGACCACCACCCGCATACCAAAGGCTTTGCCGTAGCCGGCCACCAACCGGCCAATTTTTCCGTAGCCCCAAATGCCCAGGGTTTTCTTGTTCAGTACGCTGCCGATGCAGAAATTCGCGGGCATTGAGCCAGTTTTGAGCCCCGACTGTTGCCAGGCGCCATGCTTGAGGTTGCCGATGTACTGCGGCAATCGCCGCATGGCAGCCATGACCAGTGCCCAAGTGAGTTCGGCCGGCGCAACTGGGGAGCCTGTGCCCTCTGCGACCGCGATGCCACGTTCGGTACATGCGTCCACATCGATGTGGGGGCCCACACGCCCGGTTTGGACGATCAACTTGAGTTTGGGTAGCTTCTCAATCAATTGCCGTGGCATGTGGGTGCGTTCACGGTTCAGCACAATCACGTCAGCATCTTTGAGACGGACGGCCAGTTGACCCAGACCCTTGACTGTATTGGTGTAGACCTTGGCTTGGTAGGGTTCCAGCCTGGAAGCGCATTGCAATTTGCGAACGGCATCCTGGTAATCATCGAGTATCACAATATTCATACCGTGCGATTGTGCCTCGCCGGTGGGGCTGTGTCGGCCGCCCCGCACTCCTGCTCTACGTCTTAGTGAAGCGCTGCCTCCCTGGCGGCCAGGCGATCCAGTTCGGCACACACATCAGCCATGCGACCCGATATCACCATGCGTCCCGCTTGGGCGGGCGCCTGACTGGCTTCCAAGACGCGGATGATTCGCACGGGTCTTGCCAAGAGCGATGCGCCCCCTGCGCGCCGGCTAATGGTGCCGCAGCGGCTGATATTTGTTACAGAATTTACGCTGAGGTCGCTGGTCTGGAGGCTTATGTCTGACAGGAGTGATTTGTCAAGCACCGGAGAAGCTGTAAACCAGCGCCACAAGCCTTGTACCGAAGCCAAAACGCCAGGCACTGCAAATGAATAAGTGTTCATATCGAAACCTTTGGGCGAGTGTTCACATCAACATGGTGTTGCGGATCAATCCAACGGCGAGGCCTTCAATTTCAAATGCTTCGCCAGGCTCGACCACGATGGTTTGGTAATCCGGATTTTCCGGGTGCAGTTCAATCACATTGTTGTTACGCCGAAAGCGCTTGACGGTCACTTCCTCACCCAACCTGGCGACCACTATTTGTCCATTTTTGGCCTCTTTGGTCGATTGCACGGCCAGTAAATCGCCATCCATGATGCCGGCATCGCGCATGGACATGCCTCTTACCTTCAGTAGGTAGTCTGGCTTGTGCTGGAACAGGCTGCTCTCCAGATAGTAGGTCTGGTCGATGTGCTCCTGGGCGAGAATGGGTGACCCGGCGGCGACACGTCCGATCAGTGGCAGCATGAGCTGAGACAAGCTGGGAAGTGATAGCGCGTGCAGCTTGCTGCGGTTTTCATTGATGGATCGCAGGGTATCGCTCTTGAGGCGTATACCGCGCGAGGTGCCGCTGACCAGTTCAATGACGCCCTTGCGAGCCAGGGCTTGCAGATGTTCTTCGGCTGCGTTGGCGGATTTGAAGCCCAACTCGGTGGCGATTTCGGCCCGGGTGGGTGGTGCGCCGGTGCGTGAGATGGCGCCTTGGATAAGCTCCAGGATTTGTTGCTGGCGGGCGGTGAGTTTAGGGCTTTCAAGCATACGGGCTCCTGGAGGTTGGGTTGGCGTTACTGGTGGTTTATACACACTGTCTTGATAACCAGTAGCTGTATTTTTAAACAGTTTAATAGAGTTTGCAAGTCATCAGCATGAATAGTTCTGAAAAAATTGTTGTTTTGGGAACAGGCGGCACGATTGCCGGGGCGGCAGCCAACCGCTCCGACAACATCGGGTACACGGCGGCTCAGATGGGGGTGGCTCAATTGTTGGATGGCGTCCCCGGATTGCCCACGGCGTTGACTGGTAGGTCCCTGGTATGCGAGCAGGTGGCTCAGATCGACAGCAAGGACATGAGTTTTTCAGTGTGGCAACGCGTGGTTGAA
>CAZBKX010000845.1:0-3581 GCA_964492535.1 uncultured Rhodoferax sp.
CAGGACCGCAACACCGATGTCACCTGGGTCAAGGAGGGCCTGCGGGCCGGTGACACCGTGGTGCTGTACCCCGGCAGCATGGCCGAGGGACAACCGGTGCGCCAGCGCAAGCCTTGAGTGGCCAGGCTGTCGGGCTTTTTACTCGATGGTCGTGATGAACTGCGCGTTCGGACGGCGGACTTTTTTCAGATTCACGAGCCAGTCTTTGTCTTCTTCACGGTAGCCCAGGGGCAGGATCACCACGCTGCGCAAGCCGCGGGCGCTCAGGCCCAGGATTTCATCAATGGCTTTGGGATCGAAACCCTCCATGGGCGTGCTGTCCACTTCCTCAAAAGCGGCTGCGATCAAGGCGGCACCCAGGCCAATGTAGGCTTGGCGGGCTGCGTGCTCATAATTGACTTCAGCATCACGGGCGGGATACGTTGAAAGCAACATCTTGCGGTAATTTTCCCAACCTTCGTTGGTCGAATTTCGCTCGATGTTGGTCAGGTCGAACATCATGTTGATGCGCTCGGGGGTGTAGTTGTCCCAGGCGGCAAACACCAGCAAATGGGAGCAATCGGTCACTTGACCCTGACCCCAGGCTTTGGGTTTGATTTGCTCCTGCACGCCCTTGTTTTTCACAACAATGATCTCGTAGGGCTGCAGGCCGCTGGAGGTGGGTGCCAGGCGAGCGGCTTCCAGAATACGGTCCACTTTTTCCTGCGGCACCGGCTTGGCAGGATTCATTTTTTTGGTGGCATAGCGCCATTGGAGCTTTTGAAGGAGGTCTGACATGCTGTGACTTTCGGTATGGGTTGATAGACGGGGTATCCCTTTAGTTCCACAACTAGGCCCCTCGCTGAATCAAGCTTGACACGAGGTCAAAAAGCACCATGCACTATTTTGAACGCTCGCTGGGGGCCGCGAGTGGCATTGGGGCTACACCTACGATCGCAACCATTAAATGGCTCGTGTGGAGCTAAAGGGATACCCCATGTTGATAGACAGGTAACGTTCGACTATAGACGCGATCAGCCTGCGTTCACAGTCCCAGACGAGTCACTACCCTGTTGCGGATAACGAAACAATCACCGTCCAGCGACAGCAACCGGGCCAAGGGCAGCATTCGCTATCGATTTAGATAGCCTGAGCCAATAAAATCGCCGGCCAACGGCTGTTTATCCAAAAATTTCGAATCGCCTCATCCTCTGTCAGCAGCAGCGCGTTGAGCAGCGGCTCCAGCCGGGTGGTGCCGGGGTCAGCCAGCATCACGTAGCGCGCTGTTTGCCCCTTGACCTCTTCATCCAGCCGCCCCACCCAGTCCAACTCGCACAGCACCTCCAGTATCGGCTCCAGTTGCAAGGCATCCACCCGCAAGCGCCAAGCGAGCGCCTCCAAGGTCAACCCTTTGTCCACCGCTTGACGTACCGCCTGGAGCTGCTGCAAGGTCTCCAGTGCAAGCTGAAACGGCAAGCCCTGCGATTTGGCGCGGACCCGCACCCCGGAGAGCAAGCTGGGCAGGTAAGCCGTCATCACAGCGCCCAGCAGCACAATGACCCAGGCCACATAGATCCAGATCAGCAAAATCGGCACGGTGGCAAACGCACCATACATCACCGAATAGGTGGGCACCATGCCCAGGTAGGCCGCCAGCAACTTCTTGGCGAGCTCAATGCCTGCGGCCACAAATAAGCCACCCGCCCACGCGTGGCGCCATTTCACATGGGCATTGGGAACATAGTGGTACATCGCGGCCAGGCCGCCCGCCAGCAAGCCAAACTGCAAGGCTTCGAGCAAAACTTCAACGCCGTCAGGCATCACGCCCACGATGCCCCGGGACGCAGAAATGGCGTAGGAGGTGACGGACAAGCTCACGCCCAGCACCACCGGCCCCAAGGTCATGGCCGACCAATACACCAGCACCCGCTGCCCAAAATGGCGCCGCTTGCGCACGCGCCAGATGCTGTTGAGGGTGTGGTCGATGGTGAGAATCAGCGCCAGCGCCGTGACCAGCAGCAAGGCCAGACCCACCACGCCCAGCCGGCTGGCCTTGCCCGCAAACTGGGTCAGGTAGCCCAGCACCTGGCGGGAAATGTTGTCCGGTATCAGGCTGGTCACCAGCCACTGCTGAAGCCCGCCCTGGAGCTTGGCGAACATGGGGAAGGCGGTAAATACAGCCAGCGCCACCGTCACCAGGGGCACCAGCGCCATGATGGTGGTGAAGGTCAGGCTGCTGGCCGTGAGGCCCAGGCGGTCCTCGGAAAAGCGCTCGCGCAGCGTGCACGCCGTGCTTTTCCAGGGAAATTCGGAGAGGGTTTTGAGCAAGTCATCCAGCCTCAGGGGCCTTGTGCCTGCCGGGGGGGCATTCAACTTCATGGCCGGTATGATGCCATTGCAATGAATACAACCCAAGCCGCAGATCAAAAATCGTCCCACTCCCTGGTCACCACCACCCGCGTACTCGCGGTGGGTAGTTTGCTGGGCCTCATCATCCTGGGCCTGGCTTGGGAGCTGGTGCTCGCCCCCCTGCGCCCGGGCGGCTCCTGGATTGCGCTCAAAGTGCTGCCGCTGTGCGTGCCGCTGGCGGGCTTGCTGAAAAACCGCATGTACACCTACCGCTGGGTCACCCTGCTGGTTTGGCTGTATTTCACGGAAGGCGTGGTGCGCGCCTACAGCGACAAAGCACCGGGCAATTACCTCGCCATGATTCAGGTGGCTTTGTGCCTGGCCTTGTTTGTGGCATGTGCCATGCATGTGCGTTTGCGCCTGAAAAACGTGGTTAAAGGAAGCTGAGCCCATGCAAAACTTGCTGAATGAGATTCGCCACATTGTGGGCGCAGCCCATGTGTTTACCGATGGCGACCTGAGCGCCTGGGAGCAAGACTGGCGCAAACGCACGCGCGGCAAGGCCCTGGCCGTAGTGCGCCCCGCGGGCACGGACGAAGTAGCGCAGGTGGTCAAAGTGTGTGCCGCTTACCGAGCGCTGCACCCCGACGCGCCTGTGAGCATCGTGCCCCAGGGCGGCAACACCAGCCTGGCTGTAGGCGCCACGCCCGACAGCTCGGGCCACCAGATCGTGCTGAGCCTGCAGCGCATGAACACCATTCGTGCCCTGGACGCGGCCAACCTCACCATGACGGTGGAGGCGGGCTGCATCCTGCAACACCTGCAAGACCACGCGCAGGCGTCCAACCTGCTGTTTCCACTGAGCCTGGCAGCCGAGGGCACCTGCACGATTGGCGGCAACCTTGGCACCAACGCCGGCGGCACGCAGGTGGTGCGGTTTGGCAACACACGTGACCTCTGCCTGGGGCTGGAAGTAGTGACCGCGCAGGGCGAGATCTGGCATGGCCTGACCGGCTTGCGCAAGGACAACACGGGCTACGACCTGCGCCACCTCATGATCGGCTCCGAAGGCACGCTGTGCATCATCACCGCAGCCACCCTGAAGCTCTACCCCCTGCCTGCAGCCCAGCTCACCGCCTGGACAGCCGTACCTTCGCTGGACCACGCCGTGCAGTTGCTGGGCATGGCGCACCGGCAACTGGGCGCTGGCCTGACCGGCTTTGAGGTGATGGGCGACTTTGCTTTGAGCCTGG
>CAZBKX010000846.1:0-3003 GCA_964492535.1 uncultured Rhodoferax sp.
ATGACCTGGACGGCCAGCTGTTTGGTGTGTTCAGCCTGGCGCAAGACCTGCTGCGCGAGCAGCCGGTGCAGGTGACCACGCGCCAAGACCTGCGCACCAGGCTACTGCACCGGCCTTCGGGCGGCATTGTGTTTGCCACCATCCAGAAGTTCATGCCGGGTGAAGACGAAGACATGTTCCCGGTGCTCTCAGATCGGCACAATATTGTGGTCATTGCCGACGAAGCGCACCGCACGCAATACGGCTTTGAGGCCAAATTGAAGACGCGCAAGGTAGTTTTTAAGCAAAATGGGCTTGTAGCCGGCGTATCTATTGCACCAGTAGATTCAAAATATATAGCAACCGGGGACGGCGGCGTGAACCCGCACCGGGCCGAGTTTGCGCCCCCAACCTATGCCGTGGGTGGGGCGGCAGCCGCCAGCAGCCCACTCCAATCCACCTATCAGGTGGGTTACGCCCAGCACCTGCGTGATGCGCTCCCCAACGCCACCTTTGTCGCCTTCACCGGCACCCCGGTCAGCAGCGCTGACCGTGACACCCGCGCCGTGTTTGGTGACTACATCCATGTGTACGACATGCAGCAGGCCAAGGAAGACGGCGCGACGGTGGCCATTTACTTTGAGACCCGCCTGGCCAAACTCAAACTCAAGGACGAGCATCTGCCCTTGATCGACGACGAAGTGGACGAGCTGGCCGAGGATGAAGAAGATGGCGACCAGTCCCGCCTCAAAAGCCGATGGGCCGCGCTGGAGAAAGTGGTGGGTGCCGAGCCGCGTGTGGCCAGCGTGGCCGCAGACCTGGTGGCGCATTTTGAGGAGCGTGGCAAGGCGCAGACCGGCAAAGCCATGGTGGTGGCCATGAGCCGCGACATTTGCGTGCACCTGTACAACGAGATCACCAAACTGCGCCCCGACTGGCACCACACCGACCCCGAACTAGGCGCCATCAAGGTGGTGATGACAGGCTCGGCCAGTGACAAGGCTTTATTGCGAGCGCACATGTACAGCCCCCAGACCAAGAAGCGGCTGGAAAAACGTTTCAAAGACCCGGCTGACCCGCTGCAACTGGTGATCGTGCGCGACATGTGGCTGACCGGCTTTGACGCACCTTGCGTGCACACGCTGTACGTGGACAAACCCATGAAGGGCCACAACCTGATGCAGGCCATTGCCCGCGTGAACCGCGTGTTCAAGGACAAACAGGGCGGGCTGGTGGTGGACTACATCGGCATTGGCAATGAGCTCAAAGCCGCCATGAAGGAGTACACCAACGCCGCAGGCCGGGGCCGGCCGACGGTGGACGCGGCAGAGGCCTACAGCGTGCTGATGGAGAAGGTGGATGTGCTGCGCGCCATGTTGCACGGCTTTGACTACTCGGGCTTTCTGATCGGCGGGCACAAAACGCTGGCGGGTGCCGCCAACCATGTGCTGGGCCTGAAAGCAGGATCAAGCGGCTCTGGCCAAGGCGGGCGCGACGGCAAGAAACGCTTTGCCGACATCGCCCTGGCCATGAGCAAAGCCTTCACCCTGTGTTGCACGCTGGACGAGGCCAAAGCGGTGCGCGAAGAAGTGGCCTTCCTGCAGGGCGTCAAGGTGATCCTGACCAAGAAGGAACTCACGGCGCAAAAGAAGACCGATGAGCAGCGCGAACTGGCCATTCGGCAAATCATCAACTCGGCCGTTGTGTCCGACAGCGTGGTGGACATTTTTGATGCCGTGGGCCTGGACAAGCCCAACATTGGCTTGCTGAGCGATGAGTTTCTGGCCCAGGTAAAAAACTTGCCGGAAAAGAACCTGGCGGTGGAGCTCCTGGAGCGCCTGCTGGAGGGTGAAATCAAAAGCCGCTTTGCCAGCAACGTGGTGCAGGACAAAAAGTTCTCCGAACTGCTGGCCAGTGTGATCCAGCGTTACCAGAACCGCAGCATCGAGACCGCGCAGGTCATGGAAGAACTGGTCGCCATGGCGAAGAAGTTCCGTGAAGTTGCCAGCCGCGGTGAGGCGCTGGGCCTGAGCGAGGACGAGGTGAAGTTCTATGACGCCCTGGCCACCAACGAGTCGGCTGTGCGGGAGTTGACGGATGAGACCCTGAAGAAAATCGCCCATGAGCTGACCGAGAACCTGCGCCAGAACCTGGGCGTGGACTGGTCAGAGCGGACCAGCGTGCGTGCCAAACTGAGGTTGATGGTCAAGCGCATCCTGCGCAAATACAAGTACCCGCCGGACTTGCAGGACGCCGCCGTGGAACTGGTGCTTGAGCAGGCGCAGGTGATGGGGGAGAGTTGGGCGGTGTGATGGCACAATCGGCCCCTGCCAATCGCACCCCGGTGTGCGTTTTTTTAAGCCCTTGCGACAGCCTCTGGATGAACACCATGAACCGCTGCCTGAATTTGCCAGCCCCTGCCCGCCCCTTGGCGAAGCACAGCCTCGTGCTCACGAATCGTGCTACGCAGTCACCCCTTGCCCATCTCTGCCGAAGCTTGTCGCCCGCTTTTGTTGCATTTTTAGTGCCAAAACGTGCTGTAGTCGGCGTTTTATATGGTCAAAACGCTATCTAATAAGTAGCAATTAACTCAAAGAACACCATGAGCAAAAAAGTCTTTATCAAAACCTTTGGTTGCCAGATGAACGAGTACGACTCGGACAAAATGGCCGATGTGCTCCATGCCGCGCAGGGCTACGAGCCCACTGACAACGTGGACGAGGCTGATCTGATCCTGTTCAACACCTGCTCGGTGCGTGAAAAAGCGCAAGAAAAAGTGTTTTCGGACCTCGGACGGGTCAAGCACCTCAAGAAAAAGGGCGTGTTGATTGGCGTGGGTGGCTGCGTGGCCAGCCAGGAAGGTGCCGCCATCATCGAGCGCGCGCCCTATGTGGATGTGGTGTTTGGCCCCCAAACCCTGCACCGCCTGCCCCAGATGCTGGCCGAGCGCGACCGCCTGAACCGCTCGCAGGTGGACATCAGCTTTCCCGAGATCGAGAAGTTTGACCACTTGCCCCCGGCTCG
>CAZBKX010000847.1:0-4554 GCA_964492535.1 uncultured Rhodoferax sp.
CCGGTGGCGTGGCCGTCATCATTTTTCTCACCACGCTGATCAGCCAGTTGCAGGACTCCATCATCGACAAGACGCTGGGCAGCCAGGCGCCTGTGGTGCTCAGGCCGCCCCAGGCCGTCAACCGCAGCACCTTGCCGCCCGAGCACACAGCAGCCATCATTCAGCCGCGCACGCAGGGCCTGCGCTCCATCGACCAGTGGGCCGCCGCCTACGCCCTGGCCGAGCAAAGTCAGGGCGTTCTGGCAGCCTCCCCCATGGTCACCGGCGCAGGATTTGCGCGGCGGGCCGAGGCCAGCCAGCCCATTGCCCTGCTGGGCGTGGATCCCGAGCGTTACCAGCGCATTGTGCGTATGTCCACTTATGTGAAGCAAGGCCGGTTCGACATCAGCGGTACCAACACCGTGGTGGGCATTGAACTGGCCAAAGATCTGGGAGTAACCCTGGGTGACAAGATTCGCATCGTCACGGTGGACGGCCGGGCCGACCTGCTCACCATCACCGGTATTTTTGACATTGGCAACCGCGACCTGAACCGGCGCTGGGTGTACAGCAGCCTCAAAGTGGCGCAGTCTCTGCTGGACCTGCCTGGCGGCATCACCCAGATTGACCTGCGCGTGACGAATCTCTTTGAAGCCGAGGCCATTGCGCGCCGGGTTCAGGGCCAAACCGGGCTCACCTCCGAGAGCTGGATGCAAACCAACGCGCAACTGCTCTCGGCGCTCAATAGCCAGAGCATGTCCAACAACCTGATCCGCTCCTTCGTCACGCTCATCGTGGCGGTGGGCATTGCCAGCGTGCTGGTGGAGTCGGTCGTGCAAAAGCAAAAGGAAATCGGTATTTTGCGGGCCATGGGGGCCAGCCCTAACCGGATCATGGCGGTTTTCTTGCTGCAAGGTGGCCTGTACGGGCTGGTGGGCTCGGCCCTCGGTGCCGCCTTGTCGGTGGGCCTGTTGAAGTTTTTCTCCCAAGTTGCCCGCAATGCGGACGGCACGTCCCTGCTCAATGGCCAGGTGGATTTCTCGGTGGTGGCTGGCGCTTGCGCGTTGGCCATCATCGTGGGCCTGTTGGCGGCCGCGCTGCCCGCCCGGCGGGCCGCTCGCCTGGACCCGGTGCAGGCCATTCGGGTCTGAACACGCCATGAAGACCATTGTTGAACTGAGTGATGTGCGCAAAAGCTACGGCCTGGGCACCCCGGTGGAGACCGAAGTGTTGCACGGCATCAACCTCGCTATTTCAGAGGGCGAATTTGCCGCGCTCACCGGGCCATCCGGCTCGGGCAAAAGCACCCTGCTCAACCTCATTGGCTTGCTGGAGGCGCCCACCAGTGGCCGCCTGCAAGTGGACGGCGTGGACATTGCCGGCATGGCGGACGCCACGCTCACTGCGCTGCGCGGACGCAGCATCGGCTTCATCTTTCAGTTTCACCACCTGCTGCCGGGCTTTACCGCACTGGAGAACGTGATGATGCCGTCCATCATTGATCTGGGATGGCCCACCACCGAAGCCAAAGACCGCGCCATGGCCCTGTTGAAACAAGTGGGGCTGCAAGACGCGGCCAACAAGCGACCTTCGCAACTGTCGGGTGGCATGCAGCAGCGGGTGGCCATTGCCCGGGCGCTGTCCTTGGCGCCCCGGCTGATCTTGGCCGATGAGCCCACGGGCAACCTGGACACCCACAGCGCCAACGAGGTATTTGAGCTGCTGCAAGCGGTCAACCGGGAGCAACAGTCGGCGTGCCTCATCGTCACCCACGACCCTGGTCTGGCGGCGCGCTGCCAGCGGCAGATTCAGATAGTCGACGGGCAATTGCTGGAGGAGAAGGCGCCGGCCAATTCAGGCCACTGAGCGCTCAAAACCTCGCTATTTGATCAAGGCATGCGCCGCTTTGAAGGCCGGATGCTCGGCCGTGCGCAGCCACTCAAAGGCCACCATCTCGGTCGTCACCAGTTCTGCCCCAGCGCCAGCCAGGCGGTCAAACGCGGCGTCGCGGTTGCGTTCGGTGCGCGAGCTGCAGGCATCGGTCACCACCCACACGTCAAACTCGTCTTCCAGCAGGTCCAACGCGGTTTGCAGCAGGCACACATGCGCCTCACAACCGGCAATCACGATCATGTTGCGCTCGGTGGGTGCCACCGACTTTTGCAGGTGCTTGGGCAGGCTGCGGGCATTGCCGGCCACCGGCTTGGCCGGCGGACGCAGCCACTCGCCCAAGCCTTCTTCAACCCCGCTGAACTGCATCTTGCTCAGGGTGCGCTGGCACAGAGCCTTGATGTCAGGCGGGTTCTCCCCCAACTTGGACGGGTTTTGCTCCGTGCCCCACACAGGCACGTCCATCAATTGAGCCAGCTGGGCCAGACGCAGCGCATTCGCCACGGCCAGCGGGCCTTCAAAAATGGCGGGCATCAGGCGGGTTTGGTAGTCCACCAGGACGAGTTGAGATTCGGCGGCGTCAAGCAACATGGCGAGCGGGTCTTTCAGGTTTGGGCTAGTTCAGGCAAGGGGTGATTAGAACGCACACGCAGCCCGGTCCTTAACTGGGCAGCAGCCGGATCAGGCGACCGCTGGCCTTGTCGGTCAACACATACAGCAGCCCATCGGGCCCCTGGCGCACATCGCGGATGCGCTCACGCTCATTAGCCAGCAGCTTGTGCTCGCGCACCACTTTGCCCTTGAAGGGTGCAGCCAGTTCGATCCGGTTCAGGAAGCCGAACTTGAGTGAACCGAGCATCAGGTTGCCCACCCACGCCTGACCATAACGCATGCTGGTCACAAAGGCCATGCCCGACGGCGCAATGGACGGCACCCAGTAATGAAGCGGCTGCTCCATGCCGGCCTGCTCGGTCAGGCCCTGCCCAATCGCGCCGCCGCCGTAGTTCTCGCCATAGGTGATCACCGGCCAGCCGTAGTTGCGCCCGGGCTGGGGCAGATTGATTTCATCGCCACCTTGCGGGCCGTGCTCATGCGTCCACAGCACGCCGTCAGGGGCCAGTGTGGCGCCTTGCGGGTTGCGGTGGCCGTAGCTCCAGATCTCGGGCAGCGCACTGGCCCGTCCCACAAACGGGTTGTCAACGGGCACGCGGCCATCCTTGTGGATGCGAATGACTTTGCCGTGGTGGTTGTCGAGCTTTTGCGCGTCGTCCTTGCGTGAAAAGCGCTCACCCAAGGTCATAAACAACAGGTCATCAGGCTTGCCCGCCGTCTGACTCTCCACAATGCGGCAGCCAAAATGCGCCGAACTTCTGACCTTGGGCTTTTGGCTGAAGATCACCTTGACATCGTCCAGACGCGTGCGGTCATCGGACAGCTTCGCCCGGGCCAGCGCCGTGCTGTTGCCGCCCGCACCGGGCTCCGAGAAGCAAAAGTACAGCGTGCGGTTGTTTGCAAAATCGGCGTCCAGCACCACATCCAGCAAACCGCCCTGCCCAGCTGCCGCCACCTCCGGCAGCCCGGCCACCGCCGGCTGCACGCGACCATCAGCCTCCACAACCCTCAACGCGCCAGTGCGCTCGGTCACCAAAAACCGCCCCTCGGGCAAGAAAGCCACGGCCCAAGGGTGCTGCAGCCCGGAGGCCACCACCTCGGAGCGAACCGCCTGAGCTTGAGCCACCAGCGATGATGCTATCAAAATAGAACCTACAAAGTATTTAAACATGACGGCTACCGCCTCATTTAATCAAAAAACACTCACAACGGCCATTGTTGAGCTTCAAGCGGTGATTTTGACCACCACTCGGCCCCGCACTTGGCCATCGATCAGCGCATGCGCTTTGGCAATGGCGCCTTCCAGCGGGACTTCCTCCACCATGGACTCCAGCAAATTGGCATCCAGGTCACGGGCCAGGCGGCTCCAGGCGCGTTGGCGCTTGGCCAGTGGCGCCATCACGGAATCCACGCCCACCAGCGTCACTCCGCGCAGGATGAACGGCATCACCGTGGTGGGCAAATCCATGCCCTGGGCCAAGCCGCAAGCCGCCACCACGCCGCCATAGCGGGTTTGAGCCAGCGCATTGGCCAGGGTGTGTGAGCCCACAGCATCCACCACGCCGGCCCAGCGCTCCTTTTGAAACGGCTTGGCGGGGTTGCTCAAGAGCGCCCGGTCCATGATGCTGCTCGCCCCCAACGACTTCAGATACGCCTCCTCACTGGCCTTGCCGGTGGCCGCCACCACGGCGTAACCCAGCCGGCCCAGCAAGGCAATGGCCACACTGCCCACGCCGCCGGTAGCACCCGTCACCAGCACCTCGCCCGAGCCCGGCTTGACGCCCTGGTCCTCCAGTGCCAGCACGCACAGCATGGCGGTGTAACCCGCCGTGCCAATGGCCATGGCCTGGCGCGGGGTGAAGACTGTGGGCAACTTGACCAGCCAGTCACCCTTGAGCCGGGCTTTTCCGGCCAGGCAACCCCAGCGGGTCTCGCCCACGCCCCAGCCGTTATGCACGAACACATCGCCCGGCTGCCAGTCCGGGTGGGTGGAGTCAATCACGGTGCCTGCACCATCAATGCCGGCCACCATCGGCCAGCTTCGCACCACCGGGCTCTTGTTGGTAATGGCCA
>CAZBKX010000848.1:0-6103 GCA_964492535.1 uncultured Rhodoferax sp.
GTTTGTCTGGTGGCAGGCACAGCGAGCTGCATCGCGGGTTAAGGAACCATCCATTGAAATCAAGTTGAATGAGCCTGCAGCCGTCGTTCTATAGATGAAGGTATCCAATATTCAGGCACTGCACGGCGACATGCTGGCGGCCTTAGACCGGCGTGACTTGTCTGCTTACTACCGGCTCAATGCCAGCATCCACCGCGCCATACTTGCTGGACGCCCTGATCGCATGTGACCCGGTCGCCCTGCGAACCGTGCTGGTCAAGCACCTGAGAAACAAACGTGAAGTGGTGATGGCGCAGCTTCGCGTGGCCCCTCTGGTGCCCATGCCGCGCAACCCCTGCCAGGCCCTGAAAACAGCTTTTTTAAGCAAAAAGGGTCTGCGGCCGGCGTATTAGTTGGTTTTCAAATAATTATTTGATAGCGCAGTGGTGCTGTTCTACGGCTTGGCATCTACCGCATCCAGCCACTTTTGCCAGGGGTTGAAGCCGGTGATCAGGGCGCTGGCCAACAAGACCAGCGCACCACCGTAATAGATGCCGGAGCTGAGTTGCTCGCCCAAAAAGAGGTGCCCCCAGGTCACACCAAACACCGGGATCATGAAGGTCGGGCTCATGGCTGCCACGGGAGACACATGCACCATGATGCGAATGTGCATCCAGTAGGCCAGCCCCGAGGTCACCACACCCATGACCACCACTGCGGCCAATGCGCCGGGCGTGAACTGGGCCTGAGGCCAGCTCCAGGCGGCCCCCGGCAGCAGCATGACCAGCGACACTGCGTGAATGCCGGCGGCAATCTCCAGCGGTTGCATGCGGGCCAGCGCACGCTTCATGAGCGGTGTTGAAACGCCATAGCAGGCCGAGGCCGCCACGCAGGCCAGCGCCGCCACAATGACCTGGGGCGATGGTTCAACCGGCCCCAGACCCACAATCAGCGCCACACCGGCAAAACCACACACACAGCCAATAAGCTTGCGCGCCGTCAGGGTGTCTTCTTTCAGCCAGGCCGCACAAAAAATGCCAAACACCACCGCCGTGGTGTTGAGCAGGGCGCTGTAGCCCGCCGGCAGTTGCAGCGCCGCCCAGGCAAACAACAAAAACGGCAGTGCCACCGACAAAAGCCCCAGCAAGGCCAGCTCCCGCCAGTGTTTGAGTGGCCAGCGGTGGCGCATGACCCGCATCAAAAGGGTGAGCGTCACCGTGGCCATACCGATGCGCAGTGCCGCCAGCACATTGGGCCCGAGCAAGGGGCTGGCGATGCGGATCAGCATGAAGGAGGCGCCCCACAAGGCGGACAGCGCGATGAGCTGCGCGAAGTATTTGGTTTTCACAAGTGGCTCATTGTGGGGCACAGGTGGCGCGTCGTTCGTCGCCGGTGCGTCAATCGACCAGTAGAAACCCTTGTCGTAAGTCAAGGTTGTTTGTCTCGAAGTACGGTGTTTACTGAGTTTTCAGAAAATACTGAAAATCAGAAGAAAGCAGACCATGAACCTTCCTCCCCTGACCCAGCGTTTTGTCATGCACTTTGGTGAAATGGGTAGCCGCTGGGGCATCAATCGAACAGTAGGGCAAATTTATGCGCTGCTGTATGTGTCGGCCAAGCCGCTCAACGCCGATGACGTGGGCGAGGCGCTGGGCTTCTCGCGCTCCAACGTGAGCATGGGTTTGAAGGAACTGCAGTCGTGGAATCTGGTGCGCCTGCTGCATTTGCCCAATGACCGGCGTGAGTATTTTCAGGCGCCCGAGGATGTGTGGGCGATTTTTCGAACCCTGGCCGCCGAGCGGCGCAAGCGGGAGATTGACCCCACGCTCTCCATGCTGCGCGACGCCCTGATGGAGCAGCCCGGTGTGGCCGAAGACGCGCACGCCCAAGCCCGCATGAAACAAATGCACGAGTTCATCGAGCGCATGACCGACTGGCTCGACGATGTGCAAAAAATGGACTCCGCAACGCTGGCCAGCCTGATGTCCATGGGCGCCAAAGTGCAAAAGCTGCTGGAGATGAAGGATTGGGTGAAGCAGGTGTTTTCACCCACCCCGGAGCCCCAGCCGCCCCTTGCGGCGCCAACCCCGTTGCCACTGTCTGAATCTGTCACGCCCCCTACCGAGGTGAATCATGGAAAACTTTGACCCCGTCCTGCTGGCTCGCATCCAGTTTGCGGCCAACATGACCTTTCATATCCTGTTCCCCACCATCAGCATTGCCATGGGTTGGGTGCTGCTGTTTTTCAAAACCCGGTTTGTCGCCACGGGGCAGTCGCACTGGATGGACGCCTACCAGTTCTGGGTCAAGATTTTTGCGCTCACCTTTGCCCTGGGCGTGGTCAGCGGCATCACCATGAGTTTCCAGTTTGGCACCAACTGGCCCGGCTTCATGAACACGGTGGGCAACGTGGCCGGGCCGCTGTTGGCCTACGAGGTGCTCACGGCGTTCTTTCTGGAAGCCACCATGCTGGGCATCATGCTGTTTGGGCGTGGGCGGGTGAGTGAGCGGGTGCACACCATTGCGACCTTTTTGGTGGCCGCGGGCACCACGGCCTCGGCCTTCTGGATTCTGGCCCTGAACTCGTGGATGCACACCCCGGCCGGCTTTGTGATGATCAACGGGCAGGCCCATGTGACCAGCTGGTTTGAGGTGATCTTCAACCCGTCATTCCCCTACCGGCTCACGCACATGCTGCTGGCCTCGGGGCTCACCGTGGCGTTTTTACTGGCCGGCATCAGTGCGTTTCGCTGGCTCAAGAACGACCGGGGTGCCGATGTGAACGCCTCGCTGCGCGCCGGTCTGTATGTGGCGGCCTTGCTGATTCCCATCCAGATCCTGGTGGGAGATCTGCATGGCGTGAACACCCTGAAGCACCAGCCCGCCAAGATTGCGGCCATGGAAGGCATCTGGGAGACCCAGCGTGGCGCGCCCGCCGTGCTGTTTGCCCTGCCGGATGCCGCCACCCAGACCAACCGGTTTGAAATCTCGATCCCCAAACTGGCGTCTTTTTACCTCACCCACGACTGGAATGGCGAGGTCAAAGGCATCAAGGACTTTGGCGACAAGCACCCGCCCGTGGCGCCCGTGTTCTGGTCGTTCCGGATCATGGTGGGCGTGGGCTTGTTGATGTTGGCGGTGAGCTGGCTCAGCGTGTGGCAGACCCGCAAGCAGCAGGCCATCCGGCCCTGGCTGGCCCGGGTGCTGGTGGCCATGACCTTTGCCGGCTGGGTAGCGCTGATTGCCGGTTGGTACACCACCGAGATTGGGCGCCAGCCCTGGCTGGTGCAGGGCGTGCTGACCGCTGCGCAAGCCGCCTCCGATGTGCCCGCGCCGCACATTGCACTGACCCTGTCGCTGTATCTCACGTTGTACCTGGCCCTGCTGGTGGCCTACATCACGGTCATCTTCCATCTGGCCAAGAAAGCGACCTCGAAGGAGGGCGCGCAGCACGCCCATCGTGCGCCACAGATCAGCCGCCTGACACCGGGAGCCGACCATGCTTGAACTCGTGCCTGACCTGACCCAGCCGGCCGGCTGGCTGCCCCTGGTGTTTGCCCTGGTCATGGCGCTGGCCATGCTGGCCTACGTGATTCTGGATGGCTACGACCTGGGCGTGGGTGTGCTGCTGCGCCGGGCGGACGACGAGGCGCAAAAGGACACCATGATCGCCAGCATCGGGCCGTTTTGGGATGCCAATGAAACCTGGCTGGTGCTGGGCGTGGGTGTGCTGCTGGTGGCGTTTCCCCAGGCGCACGGCGTGATTTTGGGCTCGCTCTACTTGCCTGTGGCGCTGATGCTGGTGGCCCTGACCTTGCGCGGGGTGGCGTTTGACTTTCGCGTCAAGGCCAAGGCCGCGCACAAGCCGCTGTGGGATCGGGCGTTTTACACCGGCTCCTTGCTGGCGGGCTGGTCGCAGGGCTTCATGCTGGGGGGCTTGATCACCGGTTTCAAGACGGATGCACCCAGCCAGCTCTTCAGTGCCCTGATTGGCTTGTGCCTGGTGGCGGCCTACTGCTTGCTGGGCGCCGGCTGGCTGATCATGAAAACCGAAGGCGCGTTGCAGCTCAAGGCCGTGGCCTGGGCGCGGGGCAGCTTGTGGTTTACCGCCGCCGGTGTCGCGGCGATCTCAATGGCCACGCCCTTGGTGAGCGCCCGCATTTTCGACAAGTGGTTCAGTTTTCCCAACGTGATCATGCTGCTGCCGATTCCGGCCATCACCGGGGTGCTGTTTGTGGTGATGGCACGCAGCCTCAAGCGGCTGCCGGTGCGCCTGGGTCAAGGCAATCACTATGGCGCGGCGGTGCCGTTTGCCTGCACGGTGGGTGTGTTTTTGCTGGCGTTTTATGGGCTGGCCTACAGCCTGTTTCCCTGGCTGGTGGTGGATCGCCTCAACGTCTGGCAGGCCGCGAGTTCACCTGAGGCCTTGATGGTCATCTTTTACGGCGTGGTGATTGTGTTGCCGGTGATCATTGCCTACACGGTGTTTGCTTACCGCGTGTTTTGGGGCAAATCAACCGCGCTGAGCTACTGAGTGCGTTACCTGGAGGGCAGTCAGGCAGTCAGGCGCCCGTGCCTGTTGGCTGGATCGATAATTCAGGCGACGGCGCAAGCCAGACGCCTGTGTTTACCAAAAAGACCCCACCATGAAAACTGCATTGATCCTGAACGGCCCCAACCTCAACTTGCTGGGCACCCGTGAGCCCGCTGTGTACGGCTCTCACACCCTGCCCGATGTCGAGGCCATGTGCGCCCAGGCCTGCGCCACCCACGGCTTTGCACTGGACTTTCGCCAGAGCAACCACGAAGGCGTGCTGGTGGACTGGCTGCACGAGGCCGGGCGCGCCCAGGCCGCAGGCAACTTGGCGGGTGTCATCCTGAACGCAGGCGCCTATACGCACACCTCGGTGGCGCTGCATGACGCCATCAAGGGCACGGGCGTGACCCTGATAGAGCTGCATATTTCCAATGTGTTTGCGCGCGAGGCGTTTCGCCACCATTCTTATATTTCTCCGGCGGCCAAGGCTGTGATGTGCGGTTTTGGTGTGAACGGCTACCCGCTGGCGATTGCGGCGCTGGCATCCCTGCAGACCGGCGCCTGAGCATGACGCTGAGAACCCCCGGGTTGCTGGCGCCTGCGGGCTCACTCAGCATGCTGGAAACTGCCATGATCTGTCTGACCCCGGCCTGATCAGGAGGGTGCGCGAGACTTGGCCCGCGATGGAGATTTACCTCTCGGTGCAGGCCAACACGGTCAATTCGGCGGCCGTGAAGTTCTGGAAAAGCGTGGGTGTGGCCCGCGTGATTTTGTCGCGTGAACTCTCGCTGGACCAGGTCGCTAAAATCCGCCAGGAACGTGCGGGCACCGAGCTGGAGGTGTTTGTGCATGGCCCATTCAGACCGTGGTCTGCCGTCGGGCTACTTCAATCACCGTGACGCCCAAGCACGCAGGCGGGCGATGTGTACCAAAAACTGACGGTCATTGATGACGTGCTGATCGTATCCTTCAAGGAGCTATGACCATGAAATGTCCTGTTTGCGGCGCGGCGGAACTGATCCACGACACCCGCGACCTACCCTACACCTACAAAAAGGTGAAACCACTGTGATTCCTGCGGTGGCGCCTGACTTTTGCCCCGCGTGCGATGAGTCCATCACTGATATGGCCGAAACCGAGCGCGTCATGCGCGAGATGCAGGCGTTTAACAAGTAGGTGAACGCGGCCATTGTTGACCCCGTCTTCATCGTCAATGTGCGCAAGAAGCTCGACCTCGGACAACGCGAGGCCGCCGAAATCTTCGGCGGCGGCATCAATGCCTTTTCGCGCTACGAGAGCAGCTTGACCAAGCCGCCACTGGCCTTGGTCAAGCTGCTCAAGGGGCTGGATCGTCGACCTGCTCAACGAGGTCAGAACCGCCTGATTTCCTCGAAACTCACCGTTTCCGCAACATTTCAGGCGAGAGCGATGCCTGCTCAGGCTGATCATCATGTTTTCGCCCTTTGGGATGATTGGGTAGGATGAACCATGACACAGCAATTTCTCGTCCACGCCATTTGGGATTCTCAGGCGCATGTCTGGTCCGCCTATTCAGACGACGTGCCCGGACTCATCGCAGAAGCAGAC
>CAZBKX010000849.1:0-1882 GCA_964492535.1 uncultured Rhodoferax sp.
CGAAGCGTGCTGCCACATGAGTCGGGGGAATCAGAAATGGCCTGCACGCAACCGCAAGTTAAGCCAGGCAATTGTCGTCGATTTGGTGTAACAAAAAAATCTCATCAAAGAGATGATAGAGACAGTCAAGCGACTCAAAGCGACTCACAGCGACTCACAGCGACTCAAAGCGACTCAATGCTTTGAGTCACAATACTAGCAATATAAAATGTGCTAAGGCGTGGGGTTCATATGTCGCCCCTTTGCATGGATTAGACGACATTCAATAAAGAATGGAATTTCATTTGTCGAGATTCGCTAATTAAGCTGAAATTCAGAATTAAGGGAATTTCGCGTGAATAAGACAATAAGGGCTTAATAAAAAGAAACTTTGCTTAATTAGCACTCTCTCTCCCTTTCTCTCCCTTTCTCTCTCTCTCTCTCTCTCTCCCTTTCTCTCCCTTTCTGTCTCTCTCTCTCTCTCTCTCTCTCTTTCTATCTCTCTCTCTCTCTCTCCCTGTTGAGAGAGATAGACAACAGGGAGGGGGTCAGGAGAGCTTTGGCCAACAAGGCCAAGAAGGTTGGAACGACTTGGGGTTGCACGAAACATGTCTTTGTAGAAACCAAGAGGGGCTCGATGACGCCCTTGCCACCTCGAATAGAATTTTTGGGGGTTTTTATCCCAAAAATATCTTCCGTGCGTCGGCCCAATGAAAAACACAAAACAAAAAAAACATCAACCAAAAAAAAATAAAAAACATCAACCAAAAACATGATACTTCTGGATGACTTGTGGCGCGTCATTGCTTCATTGTCGGAGGAGGATGTGTTAGGCTTGTTGAGGCTGCGCTTGGTCAACAAGCAGTTGAACCACGCCATGAAGCACCCAAGCGTGGTTTCGCACATGCATTTCAATTTCGCATTCCATCGCCAAGACCCTTCAGTCATCGTCAGTGATGTGTGTTACCGTTCTATGCCACCCGATTGGTTAGGGCCCTTAAATGTCGGTGTGCGTCGCGCCTCGATTCACACAGTGGATCAATTCCAAAACTTTGCACGGTTGAGCAACCTTCATCATTTGACCCTATTCCACTCGAGCCTCGGTGACCTGCCGAGTTCGTTGGAAACGCTGTCCTTGAATTGGTGTCACGTCAACCGCGACTTCCAGCGCACACGCTGCAAGACTTTGCAAATCAATTATTGTCGTTCTTTCGATTTCTGGTGCCTGTCCAGCATGGTTTGGTTGGAAAGCCTCAAACTCAAAGATGCTCATATTTTCAATCTCAGCTTCGCCAAGCCGCTCGCATCTTTACGCGAGCTGTACCTGTCCGAGTGTCGTCCGTTGAATGATGTCAGCGATATCATGGGTCTAGTCAACATGCAAACGCTGACGCTTGAGTACTGTCCACAGTTGGTCGACATCGCCTGTCTGTCCCAAATCACGAGCTTGACTGAACTGTCACTGCTCGAGTGCCACGACATAAAACCCCAAGACGTGCAATGGGTCGTGGATCGACTGCCGAAGCTCACATACTTGTCGATCTTGCACCATAAACTCGACGTGTTAACGCTGGCCAACCTTCCAAACTTGATCTATTTATGCCTATACGACTGCATTCAGCTGACCGACTTGCGCGAACTGCCGATTGGACTGGTCGAGTTAAATTTGGAAAATTGTTACAAGCTGGCTGGCGTTTCCGAACTGGCGCGATTGATTAACTTGCAAGACCTAAATATATGGGGCACCTGGATCGCGTCTCTGCCGAATTGGCCTGTGTTGCAGACTTTGAACGACAATCATTGTTACATTTTGATGGAAGATAAAGGGCTATTGGGAGGGTTACCATGCCCATATTTGCCCGGCGTACTCGCGCACGATTGTGAACCATTGTGCGCTCATACA
>CAZBKX010000850.1:0-3078 GCA_964492535.1 uncultured Rhodoferax sp.
GATGAAGACCTTCTTCAACTGGTTCGAAACGAAGTCAATGCGGTGTTCGATGCCAAAGTCGCGCAGGTGGGTGGCGACGGTTTCACCCAGTTCGAGCGCATGGTCTTGCTGCAAAGCATTGATACCAATTGGCGCGATCACCTGAGCTCCCTGGACTATTTGCGCCAAGGCATCCACCTGCGGGGCTATGCTCAGAAACAGCCCAAGCAGGAGTACAAGCGTGAGGCGTTCGAGTTGTTCGGCCAGATGCTTGATGCTGTCAAAAATGAGGTCACAAAGATACTCATGACGGTCAAGATTCAGTCCAATGAGCAACTGGAAGAAGCGGCGGAAGATCTGGAACAACGCGGCGAAAGAATTGCGAATGTGACCTACACAGCGCCCACTGAAACGGGTGAAGTCGAAACCATCGTGGACGCCGAAACGGTCAACCGGGCTTCCGCTTTGTCGGCTGGCTCTGTCCCTCGCGTAGGCCGCAACGAAGCCTGCCCTTGCGGCAGTGGAAAAAAATACAAGCATTGCCACGGCAAACTGGACTGAAAAAGCGCAGAAACATGGCTGTCAACTTGCCCCTACCCAACCCGTCCGAGTTGCACCCCATTCAGGGGCTGCGCATTGGTGTTACTGAAGCCGGCATCCGAAAAGCGAACCGCAAGGACCTGACGGTGGTGCTCATCGACGAGGGTGCCTCTGTGTCCGGGGTATTCACCCAAAACCGATTTTGTGCCGCACCCGTGCAGATCTGCCGCGAGCACATTGCCAGCGCAAGCAGCATTCGGGCAATGCTCATCAACACGGGCAATGCCAATGCCGGCACCGGTGTAGAGGGTCGTTCCCGCGCCTTGCACACCTGCATGGCGCTCGCTGCAAAGCTTAATTTGGCCCCTAACCAGGTGTTGCCGTTTTCGACTGGCGTCATCATGGAAACCCTTCCGGTAGACCGCATCGAAGCCGGTCTTGATGCCGCTTTGGCCGATGCACGCGAAGACAATTGGTTGCGCGCTGCCGAAGGCATCATGACCACGGACACCATCGCCAAGGCGTATGGCGCGCAGGTGATGATCGGTGACACGCGGGTGAGCATTACCGGCATCAGCAAGGGAGCCGGCATGATTCGGCCCAATATGGCCACCATGCTGGGTTTTCTGGCGACCGACGCTTGTGTCAGTCAGGCGCTGATGTATCAGTTGGCGACCGAGTTGGCGGACGGCTCCTTTAATCGGGTCACTGTGGATGGCGACACCTCCACCAACGATTCATTTGTGGTGATTGCCACGAACAAGGCGGCTCACGCACCGATCGAATCTCTGGACAGTCCAGAGGGGCAGGCACTCAAGCTAGCTATGCTCGAAGTCGCACGCAAACTGGCTCAAGCCATTGTTCGGGATGGTGAAGGGGCGACCAAGTTTATTGCCATCAAGGTCGAGGGCGGAAAAACAAAGGCCGAGTGCCGTCAGGTGGCGTATGCCATTGCCCACTCCCCCTTGGTCAAGACTGCTTTTTTTGCTAGTGACCCGAACCTGGGCCGCATTTTGGCCGCTGTGGGGTATGCCGGCATTGATGATCTGGATCAGAGTGGCATTGACCTCTACCTTGATGAGGTGCATGTGGCGATGAAGGGCGGACGAAATCCCTTGTACCGTGAAGAGGATGGCCAGCGCGTCATGAAGCAAAGCGAGATCACGGTGTGCGTGGTCTTGGGCCGGGGTGATGCGTTTGATGCGATCTGGACGTGTGACCTGAGTCATGACTACGTCACGATCAATGCGGACTATCGCTCATGAGCGAACAGTTTGCGCATTTGCTGTCTCGGGCCGAGCAGCTCATCACCCGCATAGAGTCTGTTTTGCCTCAAGCGCTGTCGGCCCCAGACTGGGCCGCAGCAGTGGCTTACCGCTACCGCAAACGAAGCTCGGGTCATGGTGTTTTGGAGCCCATTCGCCACATCGGCGCCATGCGCCTGTCAGACTTGAAGGAAATTGACCTGCAAAAGGAAAAGATCCAGCGCAACATCCTCCAGTTCGTAACAGGCAAACCGGCCAATAATGTGTTGCTGACCGGTGCCAGGGGGACTGGCAAGTCGTCGCTGGTCAAGGCCTGCCTGAATGAATATGCGGCATCCGGCCTGCGCCTGATCGAGGTGGACAAGGCCGATCTGACGGACTTGCCCGATATTGTGGATGTGGTGTCAGAGCGGCCTGAGAAATTCATTGTATTTTGCGATGACTTGAGCTTTGAAGACGGCGAGCCCGGTTACAAGGCGCTCAAGTCCATTCTGGATGGCTCCGTTGCTGCCACAACGTCCAACGTGCTGATTTTTGCCACCAGCAATCGGCGTCATTTGTTGCCGGAGTACATGAAGGAAAACCTCACTTACACCCACACAGACGATGGCGAGGTTCATCCGGGTGAGGGCGTGGAGGAAAAAATTTCACTCTCTGAGCGCTTTGGCTTGTGGGTCAGCTTTTATCCGTTTACCCAAAATGAGTACTTGGTGATCGTGGCGCAGTGGCTGTCTTCATTTGAAGTCGCCCCTCAGGCGATTGAAGCCGCACGGCCTGAAGCGCTGGTATGGGCCTTGGAGCGGGGCTCGCGTAGCGGCCGGGTCGCGTATCAGTTTGCCCGAGATTACGCAGGCCGACACGCTGAGCTGACATGATGGTTCCACCCTTGGTAGCAGATGCTGAGCTACCCCGCGAGGGCGGGGCAGACCGAACCTTGGTTGATGTGGCAGTGGGCGTTTTGATTCGACCAAACGGCGACTTTCTGTTGACGTCCAGACCACCCGGCAAGGCGTACGCTGGCTACTGGGAGTTTCCTGGCGGCAAGTTGGAGGCTGGTGAGACCGTTGCGCAAGCGCTGAGCCGTGAACTCACCGAAGAACTTGGCATCACCATCGGCGCCTTGACACCCTGGAAACTCTCGATGGTGGACTACCCCCATGCCTTGGTGCGACTGAATTTTTGCAAGGTGTTCAACTGGGTTGGTGAACTACAAATGCGTGAGGGGCAGTCATTTACATGGCAGCGGTTGCCTGTCCAAGTGGAGCCGATTTTGCCGGGCACGGTCCCGGTTTTG
>CAZBKX010000851.1:0-16604 GCA_964492535.1 uncultured Rhodoferax sp.
GACTCAATCGCTATGGTCACGCCTACGTCCCGCTCGACGAGGCGCTCTCGCGTGTCGTCATCGACCTCTCCGGCCGCCCGGGTCTCACGTTCGAGGTGCCGTTCACCCGCGCGATGATCGGCACGTTCGACGTCGACCTGGCCCACGAGTTCTTCCAGGGGTTCGTCAACCACGCTGCGGTCACGCTACACGTGGACAACCTGCGCGGGCAGAATGCGCATCACCAGGCCGAGACCGTGTTCAAGGCCTTTGCCCGTGCCCTGCGCAGCGCCCTGGAACTCGACCCGCGCACGGCCGGCACCATCCCTTCGACCAAGGGTTCTTTGTAGTTTTAGAGTCAAATAGCCCTCTGGCCGGCGTATTTGTTGGGTTTGTAGCTATGAATTTAATTCCAAGTAGTTTTCGCACCAAAACCGTGGCCGTGGTCGACTACGGCATGGGTAACCTGCGTTCCGTGTCCCAAGCCGTGCAGGCGGCAGCCGTGGGCACGGGTTACCACGTCGTCATCACGGCCAACCCCGACGAGGTGCGCGCCGCCGAGCGGGTGGTGCTGCCGGGCCAGGGGGCCATGCCGGACTGCATGCGCGAGCTGCGTGAGTCGGGTTTATTGGCTTCAGTGCTTGAGGCCGCCGCCAGCAAGCCGCTGTTTGGCGTCTGCGTTGGCATGCAGATGCTGCTGGATCACAGCGCCGAAGGTCCGGCGGGCGTCGGCACCCCGGGTTTGGGCCTGATTCACGGCGAAGTCATCAAGTTTGATCTCGCCGGCCAACTCCAGCCCGACGGCAGTCGGTACAAAGTGCCTCAAATGGGCTGGAACCAGGTTTACCGCAACAACCATGGCGGGGTGCCGCATCCGGTGTGGGGCGAGGTGCCTGATGGAAGTTATTTCTATTTTGTACACAGTTTTTACGCCAAACCGTCTGATGCACGCCACAGCGTGGGCGAGACGGACTACGGCCAACGCTTCAGTTCAGCTATTGCGCGCGATAATATTTTTGCGACTCAATTCCATCCTGAAAAAAGTGCTGAACACGGCTTGTCCCTCTACAGAAACTTCCTCCACTGGAATCCCTGACGCATTCCCGCGCAATGCGCACATTTCTGCCAACTTCCTCCCCCTAACCTGAAGCATCATGCTTTTAATCCCAGCAATTGATTTAAAAGACGGTCACTGCGTTCGCCTCAAGCAAGGTGACATGGACCAATCCACCACGTTTGGCGAAGACCCGGCCGTTATGGCCCGCAATTGGGTGAACAAGGGCGCGCGTCGCCTGCACCTGGTGGACTTGAATGGCGCGTTTGCGGGGCAACCCAAAAACGAGGCAGCGATTCGCAAGATCCTCAAAGAAGTTGGCAGCGAGGTGGATGTGCAACTCGGCGGGGGTATCCGCGATCTCGACACGATTGAGCGTTATCTGGATGCCGGCTTGCGCTACGTGATCATCGGCACGGCTGCAGTGCGCAACCCGGGCTTTCTGCAGGATGCCTGCACGGCGTTTGGTGGCCACATCATCGTCGGCCTCGACGCCCGGGACGGCAAAGTCGCCACTGACGGTTGGAGCAAGCTGACCCGCCACGAGGTCGTGGACCTGGGTAAAAAGTTTGAAGATTTCGGGGTGGAGTCCATCATCTACACCGACATTGGGCGCGACGGCATGCTCACCGGCATCAACATCGAGGCCACGGTCAAACTCGCGCAGGCCTTGAGCATTCCGGTGATCGCATCGGGCGGCCTGAGCAATATGGCCGATATTGAGGCCTTGTGCGCCGTGGAGAGCGATGGCGTTGAGGGTGTGATTTGCGGACGCGCCATCTACAGCGGCGATCTGGATTTTGAGGCGGCGCAACAGCGGGCTGATGAATTGAATGGGTAGCTTTGTTGTTGAGCGGTGCCCCAGCTGACCCTCGGTTGATCGCGTGCGCCATCCATGAAATCCATGTGGATCCAGAATACGCCGGATTCGATTTAGTAAAAAAGAGGGGCAGCCCGTGAAAGATGCAGGCACTGACGATGTCCGTTGGCACCAGCAACTGGCCAATTACAGCCGAGCTTTGGTGCAGCTGCAAAACGCAGTCACCCTGAGCCACAGCCGTGAATTAAGCGAACTTGAGCAGCAGGGATTGATTCAGGCGTTTGAATGTACACATGAGCTGGCCTGGAAAGTCATGAAGGACTACCTGCGGAGCTTGGGAATGAATGAGTTGATGGCGTCGCGTGACTCAACTCGGGCTGCTTTTGCCGCGGAGTTGATCATTGATGGCGAGGCATGGATGAACATGATTCTTTCGCGCAACTTGTCTTCACATACGTACAACCTGGACATTGCGGCGAATTTGGTTTCAAAAATTGTGTCCATCTATGCGTCTTTGTTCGGTGAATTTGAGAAAAAAATGCTGGAGATGCAAACGCGTGATCGCTCTTGAAGGCGATGAAATCGCCCATTCAGTGACGGAACCAACGTTCGGTTTAACCCCGCGGGCGCTGAAGTTGCTGCGCGATCTTTTTGCGGCCAATCCCCGAATTGAACGGGCAATCGTCTATGGTTCGCGTGCCAAGGGCAATTATCGGAACGGCTCAGACATTGATATGGCGTTAGACGCGCCAAGCATGGATTTCGATGTTTTCTTGCGCTTGTGTACTGCGGTTGATGATCTGATGTTGCCGTGGAATGTTGATCTGTCTTTGCTTTCTCACATCGATAACCCGCCTTGCTGGAGCACATTGCCCGTGTCGGTAAACCACTTTGGACCAAAAAAGAATAACCATGCTTGCTAAACGCATCATCCCCTGCCTTGACGTGACCGGTGGCAGGGTCGTCAAAGGTGTTAATTTTGTGGAACTGCGCGACGCCGGTGATCCAGTGGAAATCGCGGCCCGTTACAACGAGCAAGGCGCCGACGAGTTGACCTTTCTGGACATCACCGCCACCAGCGACGGTCGCGATGTCATTCTCCACATCATCGAAGCCGTGGCCAGCCAGGTGTTCATTCCCCTGACCGTGGGCGGCGGGGTTCGCACGGTAGACGACGTGCGCCGACTGCTCAATGCGGGCGCTGACAAGACCAGCTTCAACTCGGCAGCCATCGCCAACCCCCAGGTGATCGAAGAGGCCTCAGCGCGTTACGGTGCCCAGTGCATTGTGGTGGCCATCGATGCCAAGCGCCGCTCAGCCCAAGACGCCTTGCGACCTGGACCCGACGGCCTGGCCTTGGGTGCCGGCTGGGACGTCTACAGCCATGGCGGACGACAAAACACGGGCCTGGATGCCGTGGCGTGGGCGACCGAGATGGCGCGCCGGGGAGCCGGGGAGATTTTGCTCACCAGCATGGACCGCGACGGCACCAAGGCGGGCTTTGACCTGGCCTTGACCCGCGCCGTCAGTGATGCGGTCAACGTGCCCGTGATTGCCTCGGGTGGGGTGGGCAACCTGGACCACCTGGCCGATGGCATCCAGATGGGTGGCGCAGACGCGGTATTGGCCGCCAGCATTTTTCACTACGGTGAGTTCACGGTGGCTCAAGCCAAGGCCCGCATGACTGAGCGTGGCATTCCGGTCAGAAATTAAGCATTTTTGGCTTCTGGCCGGCATATTTATTGGGTATTGCGCTATTTAATTGGAAGCAATCCCAAATCACGGACAATTCCCGCATGAACTGGTTAAAACATATTCGATGGGATTCCAAAGGCCTGGTGCCGGTCATTGCCCAGGAGCAAGGCAGCAATGACATTCTGATGTTCGCCTGGATGAACCGCGAGGCCTTGCAAAAGACCGCAGAACTGGGGCAGGCGGTGTATTTCAGCCGCTCACGCAACAAACTCTGGTTCAAGGGCGAAGAGTCAGGCAATGTGCAGACTGTCCACGAGATCCGCATGGACTGTGACAACGATGTGATTCTGCTCAAGGTTACCCAGCCTGCCCAGGTGCCGGACAGCACGGACCATGCGGCGCAGGCCATTGCCTGCCATACGGGCCGCCACAGTTGCTTCTTCACGGTGTACGAGAAGGGCGAGTGGAAAATCACCGAGCCGGTCTTGAAAGACCCCAAGACCATCTACAAGTAACGCCCATGTCATTACCCTCATCTTCTGTTGACTCTCTGGCTCATCTGGCGCAAGTCATCGAGAGCCGTCTGCCAAAAAATGGGGGTGACCCCACGGCCAGTTATGTGGCCCGCCTGCTGCACAAGGGGCCGGACGCTTTCCTCAAAAAGATCGGCGAGGAGGCCACCGAGGTGGTGATGGCCGCCAAGGACGCGGATCATGGCGCCGACAAATCCAAAATCGTCTACGAGGTGGCCGACCTGTGGTTTCACTGCATGGTGGCGCTGGCGCATTACGGATTGAGCGCCGCCGATGTGGTGGCCGAGCTGGACCGCCGGCTGGGCACCAGCGGCATTGAAGAAAAAGCGCTGCGCAAGGCGCTGGCGCGCGAGTCGGAGGCCTCATGACCCAGGATTTCACCAACCCGTCCAACGACCCGGCGCTGGACCGGGCGACCCTGCAAAAGCTGCAGTCGCTCAACACCGTGGGCACCATCACCTATGTCCTGCATTTGATTGTGGCGGTGGGGGCGTTGATTCCGGGGGGGCAATTTGGGCCGATTCTTTTGATCGTGGCTTTGGTCATTGATCTGCTCAAACAGTCGGAGGCGGTAGGCACTTGGCATGCCTCGCATTTTCGCTGGCGCATCCGCACGGTCATCATCGCCGCGCTGCTGTATGCGGTGACCGCCCCGCTGTGGCTGCTGTTCCTGATACCCGGCTGGATCGCCTGGCTCATCATCTCCATCTGGTTTCTCTACCGCATCGTCAGCGGCATGGTCCGCATGAATAAAGGTTTACCTATGGAGATGCCCGCATGATTGAGTCCGTTGTGGCGCATGACCCCGATTGCCTGTTTTGCAAAATTGTGGCGGGCAAAATTCCATCGCGTGTGGTGTATCAGGATGATGAAATTTTTGTGTTCCATGACATCAACCCCTGGGCACCGGTTCATTTCCTCATGATTCCGAAGCTCCACATTCCGTCCATGGCTCACTTGGGCCCCGAGCATGCGGCCCTGATGGGGCGCATCATGGTGCTGGCGCCGAAACTGGCCTTGCAGGAGGGCTGTAATCCTTACCCTGAAGGGGGGTTTCGTCTGCTGAGCAACACCGGAGATGAGGGGCGGCAGGAAGTACACCACTTGCACATTCATGTCATGGGTGGGCCGCGTCCTTGGCTCAGAGGTTAATTTGGTTGCGCGCCGGGCAGTACCGGGCTTGACCGACTAAAATTGAATGTATTCGTTAGGAGAGATTCATGGGTTCATTTTCTATCTGGCATTGGTTGATTGTTCTGCTCATCGTGGTGATGGTGTTTGGAACCAAAAAGCTGAAAAACATGGGCGGCGACCTCGGCGGTGCCGTCAAGGGCTTCAAAGACGGCATGAAGGACGGTGGCGCGGCTGCGGACGACAAGCCTGCTGCATCTCAAGTGGCCAACGCGCCAGCGGGTGCAGAAAAAACCACGATTGACGTGGAAGCCAAGCAAAAGTCCTGATGAGTCTGACGTGCTGCTTCGCGCCTGTAGGGTCCAATGATTGATCTTGGCCTCTCGAAAATGGCGCTGATCGGCGTGGTGGCATTGATTGTCATCGGGCCTGAGAAACTGCCCAAGGTGGCCCGCACCGTTGGCATGCTGCTGGGCAAGGCGCAACGCTATGTGTCGGATGTCAAGGCGGAGGTCAGCCGGTCCATGGACTTGGACGAGCTCAAGAAGATGAAGGAAACCATGGAAGGTGCGGCACGCGATGTCGAGTCGTCCATTCAGACCAATGCCAGTGATTTCGAGAAATCCTGGGCTGAGGCGACCGACACGGCGTCCAGCAGCGCTGATAGGCCCCGCCTTGAGGTGTTTCCCGAGTACCGCCATCCCAGGAAAAAGTGGCGAATCAAGCAGGGATCGACGCCCAATTGGTATAAAGCCCGGACCGGTACCCGCACCAAAGCCTTGTCCGGAGCGGCACGCGTGGCCCGGTACCGGCCACAAAAGTTGAGCTGATGACTGACACCTCCCCCAAACAAGACGAACTCGCCGGCACAGAGCAACCCTTTGTCCAGCACTTGGTCGAGCTGCGCGACCGTTTGGTTAAGGCCATCATTGCCATTGCGGTCATGGCGGGCGTGCTCGCCATTTTCCCCGGCCCTGGCGCCTTGTACGACATTTTGGCCGCGCCGCTCGTGGCGCACTTGCCGAAAGGGACAACCTTGATCGCCACCTCGGTGATCTCACCTTTCATGGTGCCTCTGAAGGTGCTGATGATGACGGCCTTTTTGCTGGCCTTGCCGGTGGTGCTTTGGCAAGTCTGGTCATTTGTCGCGCCAGGCCTCTATACCCACGAGAAAAAGCTGGTGCTGCCGCTGGTTGCCTCCAGCACCTTGCTTTTTTTCATCGGGGTGGCTTTTTGTTACTTTTTTGTGTTCGGGCAGGTGTTCAGCTTCATTCAGAGCTTTGCGCCCAAAAGCATCACAGCAACGCCAGATATTGAAGCCTATCTCAGCTTTGTGTTGACCATGTTCTTGGCGTTTGGAACGGCCTTTGAAGTGCCCATCGTGGTCATCGTGCTGGCGCGCATGAACATCGTGAGCGTTCAGAAACTCAAGGATTTCAGGGGCTATTTTGTGGTGCTGGCGTTTGTGATCGCTGCTATCGTGACGCCGCCTGATGTGGTGTCGCAACTGGCACTTGCCATTCCGATGTGCCTGCTGTACGAAGTAGGCATTTGGGCTGCTCAAATCTTCATCAAACACACTCAGGCGCCTGAAGAGGGCGCTGAGGGTGCCAAGCCCTGATGCGCGTTCAAGCCAGGGCGGCGCTCTGACTTGTCAACGGGAAGCCGGTTGACGGGGTTTGGGCCGCGTGCCGGGTGTGACTTTCAAGCTCAATGTCTCATCTCTGCGCAGTACCGTGAAGTCAGCTGACACGCCTGGCTTCAAGGCAGCAACTCGTGACAGCAATTGAGACACATTGCCAACGGCCACATTTGCCACGTTGACAATGACGTCACCGGGTCGAATGCCAGCTTGTGCTGCGGGACCATTTTGTAAGACTCCGGTGATGATGACGCCTGCTTGCGCCTTGACGCCGAAGGTCTCCGCCAGTTCAGGCGACAAATCGTTGGGCTCCACGCCAATCCAGCCGCGTGTGACCTGACCATCTTTCACGATGCCTTCCATGACCAGTTTGGCAGTGGATACGGGAATCGCAAA
The DNA here is from genome assembly GCA_964492535.1 of uncultured Rhodoferax sp. Taxonomy (GTDB): domain Bacteria; phylum Pseudomonadota; class Gammaproteobacteria; order Burkholderiales; family Burkholderiaceae_C; genus Rhodoferax. Next base: position 7,251 of record CAZBKX010000851.1, read on the forward strand.
ACCAATGCCCATATTGCCGCCCGAGCGGGAGTAGATGGCAGAGTTGATGCCCAGCAGGTTGCCGTTGGTGTCTACCAGCGCGCCACCCGAGTTGCCCGGATTGATGGCCGCATCGGTTTGAATGAAGTTCTCGAAGGTATTGATGCCCAGCTGGTTGCGTCCCAGGGCACTCACAATGCCACCGGTCACGGTCTGTCCTACGCCAAAAGGGTTCCCGATGGCCAGCACCTGGTCGCCCACTTGCAGCGTGTCGGAGTTGCCCAGAACGATCACGGGCAGTCGTTCAAGATCAATCTTCAAAACCGCAAGGTCTGTATCCGGATCGGTCCCGATCACCTTGGCCCGAGCCTTTCGGCTATCGTTCAGGACCACTTCAATTTCATCAGCGCTCTCGACGACATGGTTGTTGGTCAGGATATAGCCGTTGGGGCTGACGATCACACCGCTGCCCAGCCCCACCTGGGGCTCGTTGCCCTGATCACCAAAAAAGAACTTGAACCACGGGTCGTCGCTGCGCAGGTTCTTCTGGGCGGCTTTGCTGGTGTTGATGCTGACCACTGCAGCGGAGGATTTCTGGGCCGCCAGCCTGAAGCTGCCGGGCGGTATTTCGCCCGGCGTGGAAGCCGGTGCTTCAAACAGGGCCAGGTCGCTGGAGCGCAAGGACCGTTTCCCGAGCCAGTCAGGCTTAAGGGTGCCCACGACAAAATAAGCAGCCAAAAGGACGGTAACCGATTGGGAAAACAACAGCCAGAAACGTTTCATTAATAGATGCAGGCGAGGAGCCCCCGAAGATGTGGAAGAACTGAAGAGTTTCACATTAAATTGTAGGCCTGCCGAAGCGTCTGCAACGTGCGCAGGCTTGCCTCAACTGAGAAAATGACAAGCCAAACCGATCCTCACCATGACAAACACTTACCAGCGCATCCTGATTCATCCCGACGCGCCGAGCAAACCGGCTCAGGGCGCACCCTGCAATGGCTGTGGCGTATGTTGCCTGATGGAGCCTTGCCCCTTGGGTGTGCTTCTTTCTCGCCGTCGGTCTGGTGCCTGCGTGGCGGTTCGGTGGAGCGATCCTCTGCGTCAATATCGCTGCGGTGCCCTGAGCGAGCCTGAAGATATCCTGCTAAGCGTGATGCCATGGCCCTTTCTGGCGAGGGCACCCGGTTTGTCGTGGGCCCTAGCGTTCGCCGCACGACGTTGGATCGCCATCAATCAAGGGTGCGACAGCAACGTGGAGTTGGAGCAGTCTCTGGGGCCATCGGTGGATCCCCATAATTCGCGGACAATCGAAAACGAGGGCCTCGCCCGCCCCACTGAATGACGCTTTGACCCCTTCGCTCCCGTTTATGACCCACCGTACCGAACTATTGCAGACCTTTGACTCGCTATTGCAGCCAGACCGTTTCAAGGACTATGGCCCCAATGGGCTACAGGTGGAAGGCTGCGCCACAGTGCGAAAGATCGTGTCGGGCGTTACTGCCAGCCAGGCCTTGATTGAAGCGGCCATTGCAGTGCAGGCCGACACGATTTTTGTGCACCACGGCTTGTTCTGGCGGGGTCAGGACGGTCGCGTGACCGGCTGGATGAAGCAGCGCTTGAGTCTCTTGCTGGCGCATGACATCAATCTCTTTGCCTACCATTTGCCATTGGATGCCCACCCGCAATGGGGTAACAACGCGCAATTGGGGCAAAAACTGGGCTTGCATGTCCTATCGAGATTTGGCGAGCAGTCTCTGGGTTGTCTGGGCGAGCGTCAGGATGCGGGCTTTTTTGAGAGTGCCGAGGCACTTTCAAGGCATGTGGGCCAGGTGTTGGGTCGGCCTGTCACGTTGGTCAGCAGCAGCCCCAGAGTCATCAAAAACCTCGCTTGGTGCACGGGCGGTGCACAGAGTTATTTCGAGGCTGCCATTGCCGCCGGGGCCGATGCATTCATCACCGGCGAAATTTCCGAGCCGCAGGCGCACTATGCGCGTGAAAGCGGCGTGGCTTACCTTGCCTGTGGGCACCATGCCAGCGAACGCTATGGTGCGCAGGCCGTGGCCGAGCATGTCGCTGCCCAGCTCGGGTTGGCGCATGAATTCATTGATATCGACAACCCTGCCTGATCAGGGGAAAACATGAAAAAATCGATCGCAATCACACTCGGCGACCCCGCCGGGATTGGTCCCGAGATCATTGCCAAAGCGTTTCGGGATGCGCCCCAGGAATTGCGCGGATGCTTTGTCGCAGGCGACATCGCCACGATGCGTCGGGCCTCCGAATTGATCAGCCAAGGACACATCAGGCTTCCAGTTGCCTGTATCGACGCCCCTTCGGAGGCACTGACCGTGCCACCTCGCTGCCTTCCTGTATTCCAGGTCGGAGCAACCCTGCCGCCCGCTGCTTATGGCGTGATCAGCGCAGATGCCGGAAGTCTGGCTGCTGCATGCGTGGTTTGGGCTGCCAAAGCGGCTCTGCGGGGGGAGATATCTGCCTTGGTAACGGCCCCGCTGCACAAAGAGGCCTTGGCCCTCGCCGGCGAACCTCACTCGCGCTACCCTGGTCACACCGAAATATTGCAAGCCCTGGCTGCTGCACATGCCGGCGTGCCTTTGTCGGACATGCCCGTGCGCATGATGCTGGCCAATGATGAATTGAGGGTGGTGCTGGTCAGTATTCATATGTCACTGCGTGAAGCGATTGAGGCGGTGACTTTTGACAACGTGTTGCAGACACTGCACATCACCCACCGTTCACTGCAAACCATGTTGGGGCGGGTGCCCCGAATCGGTGTGGCAGGGCTCAATCCTCATGCGGGTGAAGGAGGTTTGTTCGGACGCGAGGAAATCGACATCATTGCACCGGCGATTGCCGCAGCGCGCTTGCAGGGCCTGCATGTTGAAGGACCCTTTGCGCCTGATACTGTTTTCATGCGCGCGCGCTCCAAGCCAGGCAACCCGGGCGAGTTTGATGTGGTGCTCGCCATGCACCACGACCAGGGCTTGATACCTGTGAAGTACCTGGGTGTTGACAAAGGTGTAAACGTGACCCTGGGCTTGCCACTGGTGAGGACCAGCCCTGACCACGGTACCGCTTTTGACATTTCGGGCACGGGTCAAGCTGATGCATCCAGCCTGATTTCTGCCGTGCGCGTTGCGCGTCAGATCATCAGTCTGACTGAGGTTTTTTGAGATAAATTGGCCTCTAGCCGCCGTGAAATAAGGGTAGATTGTTATCTAATCGATAGCAAATCTATCGCTTTAGGTTGTCCCGGATTTCGCGCAACAACAGAATATCTTCGGACGTTACGGCGGGTGCAGCAACGGGCACCGGGGTGCTCTTTTTCAGTCGATTGACTTGCTTGACCATCATGAAGATGATAAAAGCCAAAATAGCAAAATTCACCGCGACCGTGATGAAACTACCGTATGCCAGCACCGGCACGCCCGCCTTTTTCAGGGCGTCCAGTGTCATCGCTGTGCCCGCCGGCACCTGGCCCAAAACCACAAAGAGACTAGAAAAGTCCAGTTTTCCGAACACGATGCCGACCAGTGGCATGATCAGGTCACTGACCACAGAGTCAACGATCTTGCCGAAGGCTGCACCAATGATTACCCCGACTGCGAGATCCATCACATTGCCCTTGACGGCAAACTCTTTGAATTCTTGAACCATGCCCATGACGCGCCCTTTCAGTTAGTTTGAAGGCATCGAGTATCGACCTGAAATCGAGTCTATAACAAGTTCCCAAGCGCAATATCCGACTCGAATGCTCGCTGCAATCGCTCAGCTACAATCCAAGGTCTCCAAATAGCGGTGTTTTTCATTGAGGATTCCCATGAGTGAAACCCTAGTCGACAGCGGTCAGATCGACAACAGTAAACGAACGTGGCTGATCGCATCCGGCTGCGTTGGCGCAGTAGGCGGTGTAGCCGCTGTTGTCCCGTTTGTCAGTAGTTTTCAGCCTTCCGAAAAGGCGAAAGCAGCTGGCGCGGCCGTTGAGGCTGATATTTCCGGCCTCAAACCAGGCGAGAAAATGACGGTTGAGTGGCGGGGCAAGCCTGTCTGGATCGTCCGCAGAACGCCCGAACAACTCGCGGCATTACCGGCTCTTGACTCGCAGTTGGCAGATCCCAAGTCTGAGCGCAAGCCCGATGAGCAAGCCCCAAAATATGCGCGCAATGCGTCTCGTGCCATCAAGGATGAGTATTTGGTGGTTGTGGGCATATGCACCCATTTGGGTTGTTCACCTTCAGATAAATTCACAACGGGTGCGCAGCCGTCTCTGCCGGACGATTGGCAGGGTGGTTTTTTCTGCCCATGTCACGGGTCAACTTTTGACATGGCGGGGCGTGTGTACAAGAACAAGCCTGCGCCTGATAACCTCGAAGTTCCTCCTCACATGTACCTCTCTGATGCCAAACTGCTCATCGGTGATGACAAGAAAGCCTAAGGAAAAACAACATGGCTGAATATCACGAAGTTTCCCCAAACGCGCCTGCTGGTGAAAAGCTGCTGAACTGGGTGGACAACCGGTTTCCGGCGTCAAAGCTCTTTAAAGAGCACATGAGCGAGTACTACGCTCCAAAGAATTTCAATTTCTTCTATATTTTTGGCTCGCTCTCTCTTCTGGTGTTGGTGATCCAAATCGTCACCGGGATTTTCCTGGTGATGCATTACAAGCCTGACGCGGCATTGGCCTTCGGATCGGTTGAGTACATCATGCGCGACGTGCCTTGGGGTTGGCTGATTCGTTACATGCACTCCACGGGTGCGTCCGCTTTCTTCGTCGTGGTTTATCTGCACATGTTCCGCGGCCTGATGTACGGCAGTTATCGCAAGCCACGCGAATTGATCTGGCTTTTTGGTTGTGGCATTTTCCTGGCTTTGATGGCCGAAGCATTTATGGGTTACTTGCTGCCCTGGGGTCAGATGAGCTACTGGGGCGCCCAGGTGATCGTTAACCTGTTTGCCGCCATTCCATTTATCGGTCCTGATTTGGCTCTCCTGATTCGGGGCGATTTTGTGGTTGGCGACGCCACGTTGAACCGGTTTTTCAGTTTCCATGTGATCGCAGTGCCCCTGGTGCTTTTGGGTCTGGTCGTGGCGCACATCATTGCGTTGCACGAGGTGGGCTCCAACAACCCGGATGGCATTGAAATTAAGGCCAAGAAAGACGCCCAAGGGCGTCCTCTGGACGGGATCCCTTTCCATCCCTACTACTCCGTGCATGACATCTTTGCCGTGAGCGTGTTTTTGATGGTTTTCTCTGCGATCGTTTTCTTCGCGCCTGAGATGGGTGGCTACTTCCTTGAATACAACAACTTCATACCGGCAGACCCATTTCAGACGCCTTTGCACATCGCTCCAGTCTGGTATTTCACTCCCTTCTACTCGATGCTGCGTGCCGTTACTACCGAGATGATGTATGTCCTGATCGCATGCGCTGTGTTGGGAGCTGTCTTGGCTGTGGTTAAAGGCAAAATGCCCATCTTGTTCAAAGGTTTGATCATCGGTGCCACGGCGATGTTAGTGGCCATGATGTTGTCTATCGATGCAAAGTTCTGGGGCGTGGTCGCCATGGGCGGTGGTGTGGTGATTTTGTTTTTCCTGCCTTGGCTGGATAACAGCCCGGTGAAGTCGATCCGCTACCGTCCAGATTGGCACAAGTACTTGTATGCGCTCTTTATCATCAACTTTTTGGTTTTGGGCTACTTGGGTATCTTGCCTGTCTCTGATCTCAGCAGCCGGATTTCGCAACTTGGAACCTTGTTTTACTTCGGCTTTTTCCTGCTGATGCCTTGGTGGAGTTGTCTCGGAAAGTCCAAGCCGGTGCCGGACCGGGTCACTTTCACGCCGCATTGAGTTGGAGAATGAACATGAAAATAATGGATTTGACAAAGAAAATCGCTGCTGGTTTGGCATTGGCATTGGGTCTGGTGGCGGGCGCGCAAGCCGCTGGCGGCGGTATTGCTTGGGATAAAGCGCCCAACAAGACCAACGACATGGTTGCCTTGCAGAATGGAGCCAAGTTGTTCGTCAACTACTGCCTTAACTGTCATTCGGCGGCCTTTATGCGCTACAACCGCCTCACTGACATCGGGCTCACAGAGCAGCAGATCAAGGACAACCTTTTGGTGACCAGCGCCAAGATTGGCGAGACCATGAAGGCGGCTATTGATCCTCAGCAAGCCAAGGCCTGGTTTGGTGCGAATCCACCTGACCTTACTGTGATTGCTCGTTCCCGCGCCAGTGCTGCTGGCGGCTCAGGTGCTGATTATCTTTACACCTACATGCGTACCTTTTATCGGGATGCCGAGAAGCCAACGGGTTGGAATAACTTGGCTTTTCCAAATATTGCCATGCCCCATGTTTTGTGGGAGTTGCAAGGTGAGCGCCGTCCGATTTTTGAAGAGGTGATGGCTCATGGGAAGCCGACCCAAGTCCTCAAAGGTTGGGAGCAAGTCAAGCCCGGTGCGATGACCCCTTTGCAATATGATGAGAACATCGGGGACCTGGTAAGTTATTTGCAGTGGATGGGCGAGCCAGCTCAAAATACACGAGTCAAGATCGGTATTTGGGTGCTGTTGTTCCTCGGTGTACTGACCTTGTTCACTTGGAGGCTCAACGCGGCCTACTGGAAAGACATCAAATAGATGTGAGCAATCCGCTTGGGTAGCGCCTGGTTGGGCGTCACTTGAGGTCTTCGGAGTGGGCGTGCAGTCGGCATCCCACTCTCTTTGTTTTTTAGGAGTCCCCCGCCATGATGGTGCTGTATTCAGGTACTACCTGCCCTTTTTCCCACCGCTGCCGTTTTGTCTTATTTGAGAAGGGCATGGACTTCGAGATCCGTGATGTGGATCTTTATAACAAGCCGGAAGACATCAATGTAATGAATCCCTACGGCCAAGTTCCTATCTTGGTCGAGCGGGACCTGATCTTGTATGAGTCCAACATCATCAATGAATACATTGATGAGCGGTTTCCACATCCTCAGTTGATGCCTGGGGATCCGGTCGATAGAGCACGTGTGCGTCTATTCCTTCTGAATTTTGAAAAAGAACTGTTCGTCCACGTGTCGATTCTGGAGTCTCGCGCTGCGAAAAGTAACGAGAAGGCGCTTGAAAAAGCGCGAGCACACATCCGTGATCGGCTGACGCAGCTCGCGCCGGTTTTCTTGAAAAACAAGTACATGTTGGGCGACGGTTTCTCCATGTTGGACGTCGCGATCGCCCCTCTTCTATGGCGCTTGGACTATTACGGTATCGACCTGAGCAAAAATGCAGCGCCCTTGCTTAAGTATGCCGAGCGGATCTTTTCTCGTCCAGCCTATATCGAAGCGCTGACTCCCTCAGAAAAGGTCATGCGCAAGTAGGCGCAGTTCATCATGCTGATGAACAACACGCCCGAAGCGACCTCCACTCGTCCCTATCTCATCAGAGCCTTGTACGAGTGGTGTACGGACAACGGCTTCACGCCCTATTTGGCTGTGTCCGTCAACGAGGGCGTGCAGGTTCCGCTTGAATTCGTGCAAAACGGCGAGATCGTTTTGAACGTGGGCTTGGATGCCACGAGTTCCCTAAAATTGGGGAATGATTTCATCGAGTTCAAAGCTCGTTTTTCCGGCACAGCCAGAGAAATCATGGTTCCAGTGTCTCAAGTAATGGCTATCTACGCTCGTGAGAATGGCCAGGGAATGTCGTTTCCCATTCTGCCGCCTCAAGCGCCCTCAGCAAAATCGCCTCTGGTGCGAGTCTCTACACTTGATGCAGAGCCTGCTCCATCAACCTCGCCGAGCGGCAAGCCAGTTCAACTCTCGCGTGTGAAAAAAAATGTCCCGCAAGCCGATGGCGATGAGCCCCCAACACCCCCCCGTTCGCCTCCCGGCGCTGGAAGGCCAGCCTTGAAGCGAGTGAAATAATCATCGAAGAGCGCCAGAAATAGTCGAAGAGTCCAGTAAACTATACCTGTGCCGATTTAGCTCAGTTGGTAGAGCAACCGCCTTGTAAGCGGTAGGTCGTCAGTTCGAATCCGACAATCGGCACCACTTGAAATTTGAAAAACCGTTGAATGGCTTTATGCTAATCAACGGTTTTTTTGATTTTGACCTTCAGACGAATTGAGTTAACCTCCCATCCCTTGGTTCTTAGATGGGAGGCAAGTGCCGGCAGGAGCTGTCGGAACTTGGCGGCAGAAGCGTTGTTGTCCAGAATCAGGCACCACACGGGCCCTTCGATGGGTCCCGCTTGCACAGTGCCTCGCAGTGACTGCGGGATGAGAGGCTCAATGGCCTTAAGCCGTGCGACCGAATCCCGTGCGAGTTCTGTCAATCGTGCAAACGTAGGGGATCCTTGGGTTGCCTGTAGGAGCGTGACGGTTTGATGACGACGGTTCATGAATGGTGTTGTTGAAGGCTGTACCTTATGCAATTGATTATCACGGACGCATGGCTGGCGAAGAGCCGAAGTATCCAGGTCACACTTCCGAAGCTTATTCTTTCCACATTGTTGGCGTCACTGGTTCTTGTTGTGGTGGCGGGCGCAATGTATCACTGGGTGTTTCTGAAAGGGGCACGGGAAGGTTGGCCGGTGGTTGTGGCTCTGTTGCAATTGGTGGTCAAGGATGAGTTTGCGCAGCGGGACCGCTTCATGCGCGAGAATCTGGATGTGCTCGCTCGGCAAGTGGGCGAGATGCAGGCCAAAGTCATGCGCCTCGAATCCTTGGGAGAGCGGGTATCCGGTTTGGCTGGCATCAAACCGAATGAAACGAAAAAAAATGTCGCTCAGGGTGGCGCCCTAGTATCCAGTCAGCCTTTGTCTTCGCAACAACTGCTGAGCACCCTCAAGATGCTGGATGCGCAATCACACGAGCGTGCCGAGCTCTTGACGTCGTTGGAGTCGCGACTGGTTGACCAAAAGATGCGAAGCATGATGATCCCTACGCAGTCGCCAGTCGTACAAGGCGATTTGGGGTCAGCCTTTGGTTGGCGCATTGATCCATTTACCGGCACCTCAGCGCTTCACACGGGTCTGGACTTCCAAGCCAGTCCCGGAACACCCATTGTTGCTGCAGCTGGCGGCGTGGTGGTGACCCAGGAGTTTCACCCCGCTTATGGGAATATGGTTGAAATAGACCACGGCAATGACCTGGTTACTCGGTATGCCCATGCGTCGAAAACACATGTCAAGCGCGGCGACTTGATCAAGCGGGGCCAAAAAATAGCCGAAGTGGGTTCAACGGGCCGGTCAACCGGCCCGCATTTACATTTTGAAGTCTGGGTACAGGGTATTGCGCAAGATCCTCAAAAGTTTTTGGCAGCAGGCAAGAATCCGCAGACTCAACAGGTGGCTCGGGCAGATTCCAGCTCAAGTCCTG
>CAZBKX010000852.1:0-1871 GCA_964492535.1 uncultured Rhodoferax sp.
TAACGTGCCACTTGAACTTCCTTTATGTCATCTTCTGCGCCGGAGCGCAGGAGCCACCGGCATAAAACTGGTGGCGGTGGGCTTGTTGAAAAAAACTAGATACGACGACGCTTCTGAGGGCGGCAGCCGTTGTGAGGGACAGGAGTCACATCAGCAATCATGTTGATACGGATACCAAGCGCGGCCAGAGCACGCACAGACGACTCACGACCAGGACCGGGGCCTTTGATTTCAACATCAAGGTTTTTGATGCCTTGCTCAATCGCGGCTCGGCCTGCCACCTCTGAAGCTACCTGGGCTGCAAACGGGGTTGACTTGCGTGAACCCTTAAAACCCTGACCACCTGACGACGCCCAAGATAGAGCATTGCCTTGACGATCGGTGATGGTGATGATCGTATTGTTGAATGAAGCGTGGACGTGCGCAACGCCATCGGCTACGTTCTTCCGAACTTTCTTACGCACACGCTGAGACGCGCTATTCGCTGGAGCTTTTGCCATGGTTATCTTTCAGTGCCTATTATTTCTTCAAAGACTGTGCAGCCTTACGAGGACCCTTGCGAGTGCGCGCATTGGTACGCGTACGCTGTCCTCATCGGCAAACCACGGCGATGGCGAAAGCCACGGTAGCAGCCAATGTCCATCAATCGCTTGATGTTCATCGTGGTTTCCCGGCGAAGATCACCTTCTATTGTGAACTGAGCGATCTCGTCTCGGATTTTTTCCAGGTCTGAATCGTTTAAATCCTTGACTTTTTTGGAATACGGAATTCCACAAGCCTCGCAGATTTTACGTGCCCGGGTGCGACCTATTCCAAAGATGGCTGTCAAGCCAATCTCAGAATGTTGTTGCGGCGGAATATTGATGCCAGCGATACGTGCCATTTTCGTCCTCTAAAACTCTTGCAATTAACCCTGGCGCTGCTTGTGACGTGGATCGCTACAGATCACACGAACAACGCCCTTACGCCGAATTACCTTGCAGTTACGGCAAATTTTCTTGACCGAAGCCGAAACCTTCATTTCATTCTCCTAAAACTTTACAAGTGCCAATGAACAACTGCATTGAACACCAAACAAAAAATACTACTTTGCTCTGAACACAATCCGAGCGCGGCTGAGGTCATAAGGTGTCAGCTCCACTGTAACCTTATCTCCCGGAAGGATGCGGATGTAGTGCATTCGCATTTTTCCGGATATATGCCCGAGAACAATATGGCCGTTTTCGAGCTTCACACGAAATGTCGCGTTTGGCAAGTTTTCAACCACCTCTCCCTGCATTTGTATAACATCGTCTTTAGACATATTCTTTAATCGCCTTTAGAAGACTTGAAATTCGCCTTCTTTAGCAGCGACTCATATTGCTGCGACATCATGTAATTTTGAACCTGGGCCATGAAATCCATCGTAACGACCACAATGATCAATAGGGAAGTGCCGCCAAAATAAAATGGGACGTTGTATTTAAGAATCAAGAATTCAGGCAAGAGACAGACCAAGGTAATGTAAATTGCCCCTGCAAAAGTCAGCCTCAACAGTATCTTGTCTATGTACTTGGCCGTCTGATCACCAGGTCGGATCCCAGGAATGAAAGCACCACTCTTTTTCAGGTTGTCAGCGGTTTCCCGGCTATTGAACACCAAAGCGGTGTAAAAAAAGCAGAAAAAGATGATTGCTGCAGCATAGAACATGACATAGATCGGTTGCCCCGGGGTCAGCGATCCGGCAATATCCTTTAACCAACGCATCGAATCACCCGTACTAACCCAACCAACCACCGTGGCTGGGAGGAGGATGATTGAGGAGGCGAAAATAGGTGGTATCACACCAGCCATATTGAGTTTCAAAGGCAAGTGCGATGACTGACCGCCGT
>CAZBKX010000853.1:0-9866 GCA_964492535.1 uncultured Rhodoferax sp.
GAAAACCGCATCGCTGCAACAGCGCTTTCATGCCGACTTGTTTCCATAGGTCGGCAAAGATGTTGTCAATCAGGCGATCGCTGTTATCGAGAAAATCGGAGGTCAGCGCTGGAAATACGCAGGCGGTTGTGTCATGATTCATTGTGGCTTTTACTCTGGTTATTGGACATTTGCAAGACAACCAATTTTACCGGTTTAAAGGCCATTTATCATTAAAAATCATAGACTTACGATGATTCTTGAGTGCCGAAACTTTAGATATAAATCAATGACTGAGTTGTTTAATGGCGTTCACCCAGAAGGTGACCCAGAACATGACCGGCTTTATTATCAAAAAGCTGCCCTACGCCGGTTTGCAGACAAATTGTGTTTGAACACCAGCGCAAAAGCGCCTGACTGGTGCGTTACGAATCAGAGTCCACCAAACTGCCTCTCAAGATCGCCTGTGTAGATGGTTTGATTTGACGCGCCGTGTCTTAGATGGCCACAGCGCGTGTCTCCCCGTGGCGCATCAGCCAGACCTTGTCCTGCGCCAGCCCCTGAGCCTGCAGCGCGGCCGCCAAGTCCCGGGGCGGGTGATCAAAAGCTTCCTGGGTGAGTTTGAAGGTGCCCCAATGAACGCCCATGGCCTGTTTGGCCTCCAGGTCTAGCATCAGTTGCACCGCGTCTGCCGGGTTCACATGCATGTTTTTCATGAAGTCGCGCGGCAAATAGGCTCCGATGGGCAGGGCCAGAAAATCCACCGCGCCCAGGCGCTGGCGGATGGCTTTGAAGTCGGCGCTGTAGCCGGTGTCGCCCGGAAATAAAAACCGCCAGGCGTCCATGGTTTGTGGCTTGTGCTCCACCATGTAGCCGCCCCAGAGCGAGGCGTTGGTGTCAAAGGGCGTGCGCCGACTCCAGTGCTGGGCGGGGGTGAAGTGGATGCGCACCGGGTGCACCAATGGGGTGCCGGTGCAGTCGCTGTGCACATCGGCCTGGCCCCACCAGTCAAGTTCGGTCACGTTGGGGATCTGGCGTTCATCAAACCAGCCCTTCAAACCCAGGGGCACAAAGATTTTGGGTTTTTGGCCTGCAGCCACCATGGCAGCCACCGTGGCATCGTACAGGTGATCGTAGTGGTTGTGGGAAATCAGCAGCACATCAATGGGCGGCAATTCACCGCCCCCCAGAGGCGCAGGCACCATTCGCGGCGCCCCGAAACGGCCATAGGGACCCGCAAAATCAGCCAGGGTCGGGTCGGTCAGCACGTTCAGGCCGCCTAACTGCAGCAGCACCGACACATGGCCCAGCCAGGTCACCACGGGTGCAACTTGACGCTGGGCCAGCCTGGCGTGGTCTACCGCCTGGCTCCAGTCGTTGGCAAACTTCTCGTAGCCGTCGGTGGGAGCAGCCAGAGGCTTGAAGTCTCCCCGCAGGCCTCGCCACACCATCTCGTATCAGGGAAAGTTGCCAATCAGCACCGAGGGATCGCTGTTGGCGTAGCCGCCTGGGCGGTGGTGGGCTGGCTTGGTGGTGGTGGGTGTCATGGGTGCCTGAAAATAGGTCTAGGAGATTAATTTTGGCAATTTAATTCCAATTAAACAAATAAATTTGGAATTGATGAGAACTTATTGCCTGAAAAAGGGATGAATTGGCAATCCAAATTTTCTCATAAACCCTAGGATAGATGCTGTCTGAAGTTTTAACGCCTTGCCAAGGCCTTGTTGAGGAAATTGCCATGTTGTCCAAGCCCGCTAACAAATACCGCGCCTTTGAGGCCGTGAATTTGCCCGATCGCCAGTGGCCCGCCCGCACCCTGACCGCCGCACCCATCTGGCAGAGCACCGACTTGCGCGACGGCAACCAGTCGCTGTTTGAGCCCATGAATGGTGAACGCAAGATGCGCATGTTTCGCACCCTGTGCGAGGTGGGGTTCAAGGAGATCGAGGTGGCTTTCCCGAGCGCCTCGCAAACCGACTTTGACTTTGTTCGCACCCTCATTGACGGCGGCCACATTCCCGAGGACGTGACCATCGAGGTGCTGACCCAGTCGCGCGAGCACCTGATTCGCCGCACCATGGAGTCGGTCAAGGGCGCACGCCGGGCTATCGTGCACGTGTACAACGCCACGGCACCGGTCTTTCGCGAGGTGGTGTTTGGCATGAGCCAGGACGAGGTGAAGGCTCTGGCCGTGTCGTCCGTGCGCCTGATCAAGGAGCTGTGCGCGCAAGCCCCCGAGACCGAATGGGTGCTGCAGTACAGCCCCGAGGTCTTCACCAGCACCGAGTTGGCGTTTGCCCGCGACGTGTGTGACGCCGTCACCGCCGAGTGGGGCGCTACACCGCACAACAAGGTCATCCTCAATCTGCCCGCTACGGTGGAGGTGTCCACGCCCAATGTGTACGCTGACCAGATTGAGTGGATGCACCGCAACCTGGCCCGGCGCGACAGCGTCATCTTGAGTCTGCACCCGCACAACGACCGGGGCACTGCGGTGGCCGCCGCCGAGCTGGGCCTGATGGCCGGGGCTGACCGGGTCGAAGGCTGCCTGTTTGGCAATGGCGAGCGCACCGGCAACGTAGACCTGGTAACGCTGGCGCTCAACCTCTACACCCAGGGTGTGTCACCCATGCTGGATTTTTCGGACATCAATGCCGTGGCGCGCACGGTGGAATACTGCACCCAACTTCCCATCCACCCCCGCCACCCCTACGTGGGCGACCTGGTGTTCACCGCCTTCAGCGGCTCGCACCAGGACGCCATCAAGAAAGGCTTTGCGGTGCAGCAGCCCAATGCGCTGTGGAACGTGCCTTATCTTCCGATTGACCCGGCCGATGTGGGGCGCAGCTACGACTCGGTCATCCGCGTCAACAGCCAAAGCGGCAAGGGCGGGGTGGCGTATTTGATGGAGGCCGAGTTTGGCGTGGTGATGCCCCGGCGCCTGCAGGTTGAGTTCTCGGGCGAGGTGCAAGCCCATACCGACACCCACGGCGGCGAGATGACCGCCCAGAACATCTGGACCCTGTTCGACGCCACTTACCTCAGCCCGGCCACGGCCGACATTCGCTATGTGGAGCACCAGTTGTTTGACCACGCCGGTGTTCAGGGCAAACACCATGTGCAGGGCATCCGCCTCGCAGTCGAGGTCAACGGCCAGCCAATGCTGCTCAGCGGAGAAGGTAATGGCCCGATTGACGCAGCAGTGCATGCGCTGCGAGGCATTGACGTGCAGGTGCAGGTGCGCAGCTATGAGGAGCGTTCCACCAAGGCCAGCACCACCGGGGGTGATGCCCAGGCCTGCGCGTTTCTGGAGTTGACGCCCGCAGGCGGCGTGGCCGAGCGATTTGGCGTAGGCATGGACACCAACATCGTCACCGCCTCGGTCAAGGCCTTGGTCAGCGGCGTGAATCGCCTGGGCTTGGTGCATGCGCAGGCGCTGGTCGAGGAAGCGGCGCAGGTGAAAGCTTAAGCGACATCGCTCAATATCCGGGGCGTGGGCTGCATGCTAAGCTGATGGATCCCCACAACTCAGGAGATTCTCATGCCCGGTTTGCTGCCTCACGTCGACCCCGAGGGTCTGCTTGAATTCTCTGTGGTCTACACCGACCGCGCGCTCAATCACATGTCCAAAAGCTTTCAGGGCGTGATGAAAGACATTGCGGGGATGCTCAAAGAGGTTTACGGGGCCAAGTCAGCCGTATTGGTGCCCGGCAGTGGCACGTTTGGCATGGAGGCGGTGGCGCGGCAGTTTGCAGGTGGCAAAAAGGTCCTGATCATTCGCAACGGCTGGTTCAGCTACCGCTGGAGCCAGATTCTCGACATGGGCCAGATTGCGGCCCAGTCCACCGTGCTGAAAGCCCGCCGACAGGGTGATGGATCGCAGTCCCCCTGGGCCCCTGCCCCCATCGCCGAGGTGGTGGCTGCCATCCGCGGGCAAAAGCCTGACGTGGTCTTTGCGCCTCACGTCGAGACCGCCGCCGGCATGATCCTGCCCGATGACTATTTGCGGGCGGTGGCCGACGCGGTGCACGAGGTGGGTGGCTTGTTTGTGCTCGACTGCATTGCCTCGGGGGCGATGTGGGTCAACATGGCCGACACCGGGGTGGACGTGCTGGTCAGTGCGCCGCAAAAAGGCTGGAGCAGCTCCCCTTGCTGCGCCATGGTGATGCTCAGCGAGCGCGCCCGCACAGCCATTGATGCCACCACCAGCTCCAGCTTTGCCTGCGACCTGAAAAAGTGGCTCCAGATCATGGAGACCTATGAAAACGGGGGCCACGCGTACCACACCACCCTGCCCACCGATGCGTTAACGCGGCTGTGCGAAGTGATGAAGGAAACCCAGGCTTACGGTTTCGGCAAGGTCCGCGCGGAGCAGATGGAGCTGGGCAGCAAAGTGCGGGCCTTGTTCGAGAGCCGGGGTATTCCCAGTGTGGCGGCCGAGGGCTTCAAGGCGCCGGGCGTGGTGGTGAGCTACACCACCGACTCCGAGATCCATTCCAGCCGCAAGTTTCTGGGTGTGGGCCTGCAAACCGCTGCCGGGGTGCCGCTGCAGTGCGACGAACCGGCCGACTTCATGACCTTCCGGGTGGGTCTGTTTGGCCTGGAAAAGTGGCACAACGTGGACCGCGCCGTGGCGCAACTGGCCACGGCGCTGGATCAGGTCCTGTAGCGGAAGATCAGAGATCTCAACATATCTTTTGGTTATAAAGAACCAACAAATCGGTAGTTCCAGTTTTAAAGGTTGACGTCCAGAATCCATTTCATTGCAAATTGGCAATGAAATGAAGGACTCAATCATGACCACAAAACGACGGATACTCACTCTCACACTGGCAGCCGTTTTGGCCAGCGCTATCGGGAGTGCCAGCGCCCAGCAGGCTATTACTCTGCTCAATGTTTCCTACGACCCCACCCGCGAGTTGTACGCGGAGTACAACGTGGCTTTTGCCAAGCACTGGAAAGCAAAGACCGGGCAAGACGTCTCCATCAAGCAATCCCACGGCGGCTCCGGCAAGCAAGCCCGTGCCGTAATTGACGGTCTGGATGCTGACGTGGTCACCCTCGCTCTGGCCGGTGACATTGACGCCGTGCACAAAAACGGCGGCTGGCTGCCAGCCGACTGGCAAAAGCGCTTGCCGCTGGCCTCCTCGCCTTACACCTCCACCATCGTGCTGGTGGTGCGCCAGGGGAACCCCAAAAACATCAAGGACTGGGACGACCTCATCAAGCCCGGCGTGAGCGTGATCACCCCCAACCCCAAAACTTCAGGGGGCGCACGCTGGAACTACCTGGCGGCCTGGGAATTTGCCAAACGCAAGTTTGGCAGCGAAGCCAAAGCCAAAGAGTTTGTGCAAGCCCTGTATAAAAATGTGCCCGTGCTCGATACCGGCGCGCGCGGCTCCTCCATCACCTTCGCCCAGCGCGGCCAGGGCGATGTGTTCCTTTCCTGGGAAAACGAGGCCTACCTGCTTGAAAAAGAGTTTGGCAACAAGGTGGACTTTGTCTACCCCAGCATCAGCATCCTGGCCCAGCCCCCCGTCTCCGTGGTCGACAAAAACGTGGACCGCAAGGGCACCCGGGCAGCTGCCGAGGAATATGTGAAGTTCCTCTACACCGAAGAGGCGCAAGACATCATTGGCAAAAACTTCTACCGCCCCACCTCTGCCAAAGCGCAAGCCAAGTACGCCAAGCAATTGCCCAAGCTGAACCTGTTCACCATTGAAGAAGCGTTTGGCGGCTGGGCCAAGGCCGACAAAGACCACTTTGCCGACGGCGGCAGCTTTGATCAGATTTACACCAAAAAATAAGCCAGCGCTGTCACACCTCACGCCATCAGGGAATACATCATGACCGTTCTATTGATTGCAGGGAGCCCTTCGGAAAGATCGCGCTCTGCTGCGCTGCTCGACGGCGTGCAGCAGCGTCTGCACGCCCGGGGTGCCCATGTGGAGCGGCTGCAAATCCGCGACCTCTCACCCCAAGCCTTGATCCTGGCCGACTTTGGCCACCGCTCCATCAGCCATGCCATCGGCCGCGTAGCGGCTGCCGAGGTGATTGTGGTGGCCACGCCGGTGTACAAGGCTGCCTACAGCGGCGTCTTGAAGGTATTTCTGGACATGCTGCCGCAAACTGCCTTGCAGGGCAAAACCGTGCTGCCGCTGGCCACCGGTGGCAGCCCGCACCACATGCTGGCGCTGGACTATGCGCTGCGCCCCGTGTTGCAGTCGCTGGGGGCCAAGCACATCCTGTCGGGCATCTACGCCACCGATGCCCAGGTCACGCTGAATGAAAACGGCGCCTACCAGATCGCCGCAGACATTGGCGCCCGGCTCGACGAAGCCGTGCACACGCTGATCACCGAAACTCTGCGACCCGTCCTCGCACCTGCCGGCCAATTCGCCGCGGTGCAGTTCTCGCAAGTGCGATGTAGCGTGTAGACACCCCCGACTGATCGCTAACCTGGCGGTCCCCAGATTCCAATTTTTGTAAACCGCATGAGCGGCAAGGGAGAAGCCTTGCCGTCTCTCATCGAAAGAAACGCCATGACTCACCGCACCTCCTTCAATCGCCGACAAATTCTCGCCACTGCCGTCGCAGCCACCGCGCTGGGCGGGCCCGGCTTTGCATGGGCCCAAAAACCTCCTCGCACTTTGCGTATCGGCCACCAGAAAGGCTGGCTGTCCATCCTCAAAGCCCGCGGCACGCTGGAAAAGCGGCTGGCTCCCTTGGGGATCAATGTCACCTGGACCGAATTCAACGCTGGCCCCGTGCAACTTGAAGCCCTTAATGTCGGTGCGATTGACTTTGGCGATGTGGGCGAAGCCCCACCCATCTTTGCCCAGGCCGCTGGCGCGCCACTGGTCTATGTCGGGGTGACGGTCCCGCGCCCCAAGCTGGAGGCCATCATCGTGCCCAAGGACTCGACCATCAAAACCATTGCCGACCTCAAGGGCAAGAAAATCGCCTTCAACAAGGGCTCCAACGTCCAGTATTTTCTGGTCAAGCTGCTGGAAAAAAATGGCCTGAAATACGGCGATGTGCAGTCCATCTTTTTGCCACCGGCCGATGCCCGGGCAGCCTTTCAAAAAGGGGCCGTAGATGCCTGGATCATCTGGGACCCGTTCCTGGCGGCAGCCCAAAAAGCCCTGGAGGCCCGCATTCTGGTGGATGCCACGGGCGTGGTGAACAACCGGGGCTACTACTTTTCATCGCGGGACTTTGCCACCCAGAATATCGACGCACTGAAGATCGCCATCGAAGAAATCAACGTCATTGACACTTGGGCGTCAAAAAACCAGGCTGCAGCGGCCACAGAACTGTCTGCTGTACTCGGGCTTGACAAGAGCATCACCGAGCTTTACCTGAGCCGTGCCGCCTACGGAACGACCCCGGTTACACGCGACATCCTGGCCGAACAACAAGTGATTGCAGACACCTTTTTTGAGCTCAAGTTGATCCCAAAAAAGCTCAATCTGCTGCACGCCGCGCCGGTGAATCTGACATGAAAATTTTCTGGTTCATCCCCACCCACGGCGACAGCCGCTACCTGGGCACCGCCGAGGGTTCCCGCGCAGTCAACCTCAACTACCTGAAACAAGTCGCCCAGGCTGCGGACAGCCTGGGCTATGAAGGTGTCTTGATCCCCACGGGGCGCTCATGTGAAGACCCTTGGGTGGTCGCCTCCAGCCTGTTGTCGGTGACCACGCGACTCAAATTTCTGGTCGCCGTGCGCCCCGGGCTGCACCAGCCCGCACTGGCCGCCCGCATGGCTGCGACCTTTGACCGCCTGAGCGGTGGGCGCCTGCTGGTGAATCTGGTCACCGGTGGTGACCAGACCGAACTGGAAGGCGACGGCGTGTACCTCGACCACGCCCAGCGTTATGAGCAGTCGGCCGAGTTCATCCGCATCTGGCGTGAGATTCTGGCGCGCAGCCATACCGGTGAGGCGCTCGACTACGAGGGAAAGCACCTCAGCGTCAAAGGCGCCAAGCTGCTCTACCCCCCAGTGCAGAAGCCTTATCCGCCGGTGTACTTTGGCGGCTCATCTCCTGCCGCGCACGACTTGGCGGCCGAGCAAGTCGATGCCTACCTGACCTGGGGCGAGCCCCCCGCTGAGGTCGCCAAGAAAGTGACTGATGTGCGCGCGCGTGCCGCCAAACTGGGACGCACCGTCAAGTTCGGCATCCGCCTGCATGTGATCGTGCGTGAAACCGAGGCGCAGGCCTGGCAAGCTGCTGAAGATCTCATCAGCCGGGTGGATGACGACACGGTGAACCGCGCCCAGGCTGTGTTTTCGCGCATGGATTCCGAGGGCCAACGCCGCATGGCGGCCCTGCACGCAGGCGGCGCCAAGCGCAGTCGTGCCGACCTGGAAATCAGCCCCAACCTGTGGGCTGGGGTGGGCTTGGTGCGCGGTGGTGCCGGTACGGCGTTGGTGGGTGACCCCCACACGGTGGCGGCCCGCATTGAGGAATACGCCGCACTCGGGCTGGACACCTTTGTGCTGTCTGGCTACCCGCATCTCGAAGAAGCCTATCGCTTTGCCGAATTGGTGTTTCCGTTGCTGCCCGTTCATGTGCAGGAAAAACTGGGTGGACAGGCGCTGACCGGCCCCTTTGGCGAGGTGGTTGGCAACAACTATGTACCTCCATCTCCCCAAAAGGCTGCGCCATGACAACCCAATTGCGAGAACTGCAGGTCACCCCCGTGACCGACAGCATTGAGCTACCCGGCTTCGGCTCGCCAAGCGGACTCGGGCCAAGCTGGCTGTCGGCCGCGCAGCTCGGGCGTTTTGCTGCTGCCGTTGGCCAACGCCTGCTGCCCTGGTTGGTGCCGCTGGTCCTCATCGCCGCGTGGCAAATCGCCTCCAGCCTGGGCTGGCTCTCAAGCCGGGTGTTGCCCGCTCCGCTGGGGGTCATTACCGCGGCATGGACTCTGGCGGCGTCTGGCGAACTCGCTACCCATGTGTCGGTCAGTGCCGGCCGGGCTTTGACCGGGTTGGCGGTGGGTGGTGGGCTGGGCCTGGTGTTGGGCTTGCTGACGGGTTCGGTGCGCCTGGCCGAGACCCTGTTGGACTCCACCATCCAGATGGTGCGCAACATCCCCGCGCTGGCCTTGATTCCGCTGGTCATTTTGTGGTTTGGCATTGACGAGACCGCCAAGCTGTTTTTGATTGCGGTGTCGGTCTTCTTCCCGATTTACCTCAACACCTTTCACGGCATTCGCAATGTGGACCCCGGTTTGATCGAGATGGGCAGAACCTATGGCTTGTCCACCTGGCAGCTCTACACCCAGATCATTTTGCCGGGCGCGGTGTCGAGCATTCTGGTGGGGCTGCGCTTCTCGCTTGGGCTGATGTGGGTGATTTTGATCGTGGCCGAAACCATCTCGGCCCAGGCCGGCATTGGCTACCTGACCATGAATGCGCGCGAGTTTTTGCAGACCGACATCGTGCTGGTGGGCATTTTGCTGTACGCGCTGCTGGGCAAGTTGGCAGACGTGTTTGCCAAGGGGTTGGAGCGTTACTGGCTGCGCTGGCACCCGGGTTACCAGCTGCCCTGAATGCAGATGGATACAGCTGAATATGCTACTTATTTAGTAGCTAATAAACAATATAAAACGCCGGCTGGAGGCCATTTTGACTAGTAAAACCCTTGAATCTGTCGGGCGCGGCGTGCCCGTGGTGGTCCATCAACTGACCAAACGCTACGGCCCACGTGAAGTGCTTCGCCAAGCCGAACTCACCATCGAGCCCGGCCAGTTTGTGGCCATCGTCGGGCGCAGCGGTTGCGGCAAAAGCACGCTGCTGCGCCTGGTGGCGGGGCTGGAAAACGCCTCGGGCGGCAGCATCACAGTCAACGGCAAGCCCTTGGCTGGCCTGTCCGATG
>CAZBKX010000854.1:0-1668 GCA_964492535.1 uncultured Rhodoferax sp.
TGGCCATGGCGGCGACCTGGCCTTCGCTCCAACTGCCTTGCGTGAGGCCCTGCACGAAGGCGCCGATCTGCGCCGGCGTCAACGTGCCGCCATCACGCTTGGTGCGGATCATCTCCTGCGGCAACACGACGTTCATCGCACGCCCTCAGTGCAGCCGCACGATGCGGTCCAGCGCCCCCGGCGCCAGACCCGGGTGGGCCTTCACATAGGCCTCGAAGGCGTCGACGTCCATGACACCGGTCTGGCGTTCGGCGCCCTGGTCCAGCGCGCTGTAGCCATCGCCGCCGCCAGCCATGAAGCTGTTCACCGTGACGCGCACCCGATCGCCGGGCTGCACGACGCGGCCGTCGAGCGTCATGCTGCCCGGCACCACTCGGCGGCCGTCGGGCCGTGCCGCGTCCCAGGTGAAGCCGAAG
The DNA here is from genome assembly GCA_964492535.1 of uncultured Rhodoferax sp. Lineage (GTDB taxonomy): Bacteria > Pseudomonadota > Gammaproteobacteria > Burkholderiales > Burkholderiaceae_C > Rhodoferax. The sequence continues at coordinate 417 of CAZBKX010000854.1, forward strand.
CCGCGCGAGACCAGGGGCACGCGCGGCCGGCTGCCGCGCAACTGGCTCTCGATCGCCAATCGCAACTGCTCGCCGCTGAGCGTCAGCGTCACCAGGTTGTTGCCGAAAGGCTGCACGGCGAACAGGTCTTCGTAGCGCACCGTGCCGTCGGCGGCGGGCAGCAGGTCGGCGCGCAGGCCGCCGGGATTCATCAGCGCCAGTTGCGCACCGACGGCGCGCGTCGCCGCCAGTTGCGAGTCGGCCACCACCTGGCCGACGGTGTTCTCACCGGCAGGGTTGGTCTCGCGCGTCAGCGGCCCGCCCAGGCGGCCGACCACGCGCTCGGCCAACGGGCGCGCCGCGGCCTCGTAGGCGGCGATCAGCGCGGTCTGCACCGGGTCCCTGGCGAAGCCCTGGGTGCGCACGATGACGTTGTCGGCCCGGGCGTCAACGACATCGCCGCTGCGGCGGTCGATCGTGAGGTCGATCTCGCTCAGCATGCGGCCGTAGCTGTCGGCGCTGGTCACCAGCCGCCCGGCGATGCGGCAGTTGTAGGCGCGGTGGGTGTGGCCGCTGACGACCACGTCCACGGCCGGGTGCAGGTGCTCGACGATCTTGACGATGGGCCCGCTGATGCCCGGGCACTCGTTGTGGCCGCCGGTGGGGATGCCGCCTTCGTGGACCAGCAGCACGATGGCCTGCACGCCTTCGCGCTGCAGCCGGGGCACCAGTTCGTTGACGGTTTCGGCCTCGTCGCGGAACTTCAGGCCGCGCACGCCCTCGGGGGTGACGATGCGCGGCGTGCCTTCGAGCGTGAGCCCGATGAAGGCCACCGGCACGCCTTCGAAGCGCTTGACGGTATACGCCGGCATCAAGGTCTCGCCGGTGGCCCGCACGACGGTGCTGGCCGCCAGATACATGAACTTCGCGCCCTTGAACGGCGACGGCCCCTGGCAGCCTTCGCTGGGGTGGCAGCCGCCGCGCTGCAGGCGCAGCAGTTCGGCCGCGCCCTTGTCGAATTCGTGGTTGCCGACGGCGGAGATCTCCAGTCCCATCGCATTCATCGACTCGATGGTGGGCTCGTCGCGGAACAGTGCCGACAGCAGCGGCGTGGCACCGATCAGGTCGCCGGCGGCGACGACGGCGTGGTGGGGGTTCTTCGCCTTGGCCGCCGCGATGGCGGTGGCCAGGTACTCGGCGCCGCCGGCGGGGACGACCAGGAACTGGCCCGGGTGGGCCGGGTCGGGTACGCGGATGCCGCCCTGCGGCGGCT
>CAZBKX010000855.1:0-2658 GCA_964492535.1 uncultured Rhodoferax sp.
GGCTGAATAGCTGTCGAACCCGGGTGGACAAGAACTATGGCGGCATTCTCGTGCTGTGGAATCGTCTGTTTGGCACGTTTCGAGAGGAAAACGCCAAGTGTGTGTACGGCACCCGCAGTCCACTCAACAGCTGGGACCCGCTGTGGGCTAATGCCGAGGTCTACTGGGCTTTGCTCCAGGACGCCCGGCGCACCCGGCACTGGTCTGACAAGGCGCGGGTCTTCCTCAAGCCGCCTGGCTGGCGTCCGGTTGACTTGGCCGCGCGTTTTCCCAAACCAGAGTTCAAGCTGGCCGAGGTTCCCCGCTTTGATCCGCCCGCGAGTCGGGCCACGCAGTGGTTTGCGGCGGTGCAGTTTGTTGTATTGCTGGCAGGGGTGTCAGCCGTGCTCTGGTTTTCCGACCGCGCAGCCCCCCTGACGTTGGCCTTGTGCAGCCTGGCGCTCGCGGCGGGCTACTGGGCAATTGGCGCGGTCTTGCAGGGCCGCATTCGCTGGCCCACCGAGCTGCTTATCCAAGCGGCTGCGCTGACGACCGCCACCGGTGTGCTGGGCGTGGCATGACTCCCCACAGGCTGGCCTGCCAAAGTGCTGCTCATTTCTTTAATTAAATGTCAATTAAAATGGGGGATAGCGGATGATTTTTCATAAATTGACAGCGTGCAGACCCGGCTAGACCGAAAACAACTCCGTGCTGCTGCTGGGCGGCATGACGCCCAGGTGCCGGTAAGCCGCCAGGGTGGCAATGCGCCCGCGCGGCGTGCGCTGCAAATAGCCCTGCTGGATCAGGTAGGGCTCGATCACGTCCTCAATGGTTTCACGCTCTTCACCAATGCTGGCGGCAATGTTGTCGAGCCCGACCGGGCCGCCGTCAAAGCGGTGAATCACCGCCTCCAGCAGCTTGCGGTCCATCAGATCAAAGCCCTGGGGGTCCACATCCAGCATGGTGAGCGCGCGGTTGGCAATGTCTAGGGTGATCTCGCCCGTGCCTTTCACATCGGCATAGTCACGCACCCGGCGTAGCAGCCGGTTGGCAATGCGGGGTGTGCCGCGCGCACGCCGGGCAATCTCGAAACCGCCTTTTTCATCGGTGGGCACATTAAGCAGGCCGGCGCTGCGCTTGACGATGCGGGCCAGCTCCTCGGGGGTGTAAAACTCCAGCCGGGCCACAATGCCAAAGCGGTCGCGCAACGGGTTGGTCAGCATGCCGGCGCGGGTGGTGGCGCCGACCAGGGTGAAGGGCTGCAAATCGAGTTTGATGGAGCGGGCCGCCGGGCCCTCGCCAATCATGATGTCGATCTTGTAGTCTTCCAGCGCGGGGTAGAGAATTTCCTCGACCACCGGCGAGAGCCGGTGAATCTCGTCGATGAACAACACATCGTTTTTTTCAAGATTGGTCAGCAAGGCGGCCAGGTCTTTGGGTTTCTCAAGCACAGGGCCGCTGGTTTGGCGCAAATTGACACCCAATTCGGCGGCAATGATGTGCGATAGCGTGGTCTTGCCCAAACCAGGCGGGCCAAACAGCAGCACATGGTCCAGCGCCTCATCGCGCTTTCTGGCGGCGCTGATGAAAATCTCCAACTGCTCACGCACCTTGGCCTGGCCTACATATTCATCGAGCAGCTTGGGCCGCAGGGCGCGCTCCACGGCCTCTTCCACGGGGGAAACGGGCGCGCCAGAGAGGATGCGCTTGGGCGGTGGGGCAGCAAAATCGTCGGTCTGAATACTCACGGCGTTGGGGGGTGGCTAGGTGAAGGCTAAGGGATGGCTGACTATAGCCTGCGCCAGCGCGGGCCCGCTCAAGAGCCCACCCAAATATGCCGATAACATGGGAAACAACTCCTGCGTTGCCAGACAACCCGGCCCATAGTCCACCGCACTCGCACCTCACGGGAGCACCCCAAGATGACCCTGACATCCCGGCAAGCCGCCTCCACCCAACCCGGCACCACGCGGGCTCCTTTGCATACCCTGCACCGCACCGGCTGGCCTCTGGCAGCCTGCCTGGCCTTGGCGCTTGGTCCCATGACGCAAGCACTGGCCAATGACCCGGCGCCTGCCACACCGGCCAGACCTGCCAAAAAGGCAGCCCCGGCTGCAGAGGCCGCGTCTGCCGCCCCAGCCAACAAAGCGCTCGCCGAGGAGGTCAAAGACGCCGTTCAGACGAAGGCAGCCGGCCAAAAGCAGCTCACCCTGGTGTTCGATGGCAAAGACAAAAGGCTGATTGCCATGCCAGCCAAGCCGACGACTGCGTCTGCTGCTGCGCCAGGCAAGGCGGTTGAGAAGGAGTCCAGTACCGCAGACGCTACGCGCCAGGCCAGCGCACCCGCCCCGGCGCGAGTTGTTTCGCCAATCCAAAGGCCTGCAGGCTCGCTGCCCAACCCGGCAGACAGCCGCAATTACATTCGCGCCAAGGCGGCGGCCATCGCGGGCCATGGGGCCGAGTCCGCCGACGGAGCCGCTCACGCAGCAGGCGAGGCCCATTGGAGTTACGCAGGCGAGGCCGGGCCGCAAGCCTGGGGCCGGCTCAAGCCTGAATTCAATGTGTGTGCCATCGGCAAACGCCAGTCGCCGATCAACATCGAAGAATCAGCCACCCTGCAGGGCCCGGCTGAACCGCTGGTTTTCAACTACCAGCCCAGCAGCGGCACGGTGGTGAACA